>QHXL01000423.1:0-2986 GCA_003222935.1 Acidobacteriota bacterium | reverse complement strand
TCGCCAGTCGGACAACTGTCAACCACGTCGTGGTAATTACCTCAGCTATACACGAAAAGGAAACACGCTTTACGCGCACGTCTATTACTGGCCCGGCGAAACTGTCGTACTCGCGAATTTTTTGAATAAAGTTTCAGCCGTACGAATGCACGGCAGTGGTACGCCGGTGAAGTTTGTCCAGGACGACTTTCGTATCCGACTGACGGGACTGCCTAAGGAAGCGCCTGAATTGGTGACAACGTTCGAGCTCGAATGCGACAGCGAGCCGCGACAAAATCATGAGGGGAAGAGGGCGGAGAAACCAAGAAAAGGCAAGTACTAGGAATGTCCGATAAACTTTAGTTTGTCGTGATCGCGAGAAGAGGTCTTCTGGCTAACATCACGACAAACTAAAGGAACCTCTGATTAAGACTCTTAACCGCAAAGCGGTTGCGACCCAGAGCCCAGGGTTGCCGCGCTTTGGCGGCTACCCTGGGAAAGGACGGACAATCGATCCAACCCCAACGGGGTTGCGCCAACCGGACGCTACACAAATAAATCACGGTGAAGAGGACCCGACGCAACCTCTTCGAGGTTGGAATCCTGTATCGATCTATTCCCAGGGTAGCCGCCAAAGCGCGGCAACCCTGGGCTCTGAGTCGCAACCGCTTTGCGGTTAAGAGACTTAATCAGAGCTTCCTAAAGTTTATCGGACATTTAGAGACATGATCATCGATGCTCATCAACATTTCTGGCAGGTCGGACGCTTTGATTATCCGTGGATGAAAAGCGATGTTGAGGTGCTGTATCGCGATTACCTGCCTGAACAACTCGAGCCTGTTTTAAAGGAAAACGGAGTTAGCAGCACAGTTCTCGTGCAAGCGAGTAACAGCGTTTCGGAGACTCGTTGGTTGCTCGAGTTGGCCAATACCTATCCTTTTATCGCCGGTGTTGTAGGTTGGGTTGACCTGGAGTCACCAGAAGTTGATCAGCAGTTGGACGAGTTTACGGCGTATCCAAAGTTCAAAGGTGTAAGGCACCTGGTTGAAAGCGAACCTGACGACGACTGGTTGGTTCGCCCTGCTGTTTTGAATGGTTTGAGACAGGTTGCAGGTTCTGGGGTGACTTACGATTTGCTCGTCCATACTCGTCATCTAAAACATGTGGCAAGACTCGCTGATGCTTGTCCTGATTTGTTAATGGTGATCGACCACATGGCGAAACCCCCAATTGCCAGTCGCGAGTTCGACTCCTGGTTTCGGGAACTGAAGCCAGTCGCGGCAAACCCGAATGTCTACTGCAAACTGTCGGGGCTTGTAACGGAAGCAAAGTGGGATTCGTGGCACACGGACGATCTTGGTCCATACGTTGATGCGGCATTCGAACTGTTTGGACCAGACCGATTGATGTTTGGTTCAGATCATCCGGTTTGTTTGTTGGCCGCTTCTTATGCGAGAGTGCTCGACAGTTTTCACGAATTGTCGCAGGACCTTCCCGACGACGCACATCAACAAATCTTTTCGAGAAATGCGATCGACTTTTATCGACTTAAATTAGATGGCTGAAACTTATTTCATTACTGGCGCACAAGGTTGTATCGGTTCATGGGTTGTCAAAGCACTTAGCGAACGTGGAGATCACCCCGTTGTTTTTGACCGGAGTAACGACAGCCGGCGCCTGGACGCCATTATTGATGATGAACCATTGAGCCGGGTTCGTTTCATCGTTAGTGATATCACTGATCAGACAGCCGTACTTTCAGCGCTCGAAGAATCGGGCGCCCAACACGTGATTCACCTTGCCGGCTTACAAGTGCCAACTTGCAAGGTGGATCCGATTGCCGGGGCGATGGTGAATGTTGTTGGAACGCTAAACCTGTTCGAAGCAGTTGCGAAGACAGATATCAAAAGTATCGTCTACGCGAGTTCAGCGGCAGTTTATGGAATGAATGACGACGACACACCGCTCGACGAAGATGCTCAATGCGAGCCCTCGACTCACTACGGTGTTTTCAAACGCACGAATGAAGGCAGCGCGCGAATTTACTTTCTTGACCAGGGAGTTTCGAGTGTCGGACTGAGGCCGTTAACCGTTTATGGTGTAAATCGTGACACAGGACTCACCAGTGATCCGACGAAAGCGATGAAAGCGGCGGTACTTGGAAGACCGTTTCATATTCGTTTTGGTGGCTCGACTGATTTTCAGTACGTCGCTGATACAGCGGCTGCGTTCATCGCTTGTGCAGATCGCGCGCCCGAGGGTGCTTTCGTTTTCAATCTTCACGGGGACGCTGTGCCCGTCGAACAGGTTGTGAAGATTATCAATCGAAGAGCTGCGTCCTCGAACGACGATTTGATTACGTTTGGAGGCGCAGCGATTCCGGTTGCTCCTTCGATGAACGACGCGCAGATACGTCGAGTCGTCGGCGACTTGCCTGTAACACCTTTGGAAAACGGAATTCAAGAGACGATGAATCGTTTCGCATTGCTTCGTGACGAAGGACGTTTGGAAACGAGGGATCTTGAGGTCTGATTGTCCGATAAACTTCAGTTTGTCGTGACGTTAGCGAGAAGGCCTCTATGACAGGTACGACAAACTGAAGTTTCTCGTGACGTTAGCGAAAAGGCCTCTATGACAGGTACGACAAACTGAAGTTTCTCGTGACGTTAGCGAGAAGGCCTCTATGACAGGTACGACAAACTGAAGTTTATCGGACATTAAGATGAGCACTTTGTCACTCTCAAGTCATCACAATCATTCAGCTCATACAGGGACCACGATGAAGGCCAGTGTGCTTTGTGAAGTTGGTCGTCTGGAGGTGCGTGATGTGCCACGTCCGTCGATTTCCGGTCATGAAGTGTTGGTACGCGTCGGCGCGGTCGGAATTTGCGGTACGGACGCACACATCTTCGCCGGACATGCTAACTACAACACCAACGAACAAGGACTGCCAATCTCTCTCGACGTTCAGCCCCAAATTCTCGGACATGAGATCACCGGAACGATT
>QHXL01000422.1:1881-5794 GCA_003222935.1 Acidobacteriota bacterium | reverse complement strand
GTCGGGGGTGTCTTATGTCGAAGACACTACGGTTGACCGAAAAAACCCTATGCTAAACTCAGAAACGACCGTTTGAGGCGGACGAGAATGGCAAAGACAGAGTCACAGTCAGAACATGTCAGCGAGATCGAAGCAGCGTTGCTCGACGCCGAGTTGTTTGTGAAGTACAAGGCGACTGACCGAGCAGTCAAGTTGCTGCGCACTGCAATCGAAAAAAATTCCCGCTCGATTATCCTTCGCGAGAGGCTGAGGGAAATTTGTGGGGAGAAACACCCTGAGGAGACCGCGCGCCAGAGTCTGGCGCTCGCAAGTTTGTACATCGAACGTGAGGATTTTGACACCGCCCACGATCGTCTCCTCGAAGCGAAGCAGCTCGATGAACGAATTAACATCGCGAGTGGCCTGGAAGCCATTCGGCGTGCTCGACGTCCCGATCTCAATCCTCAGCCGGGACCGGAAGCACACTTTGAACGCCGGCACTTTACTCTGGCGGGAGACTTGAGTGCCATCAGTGTTTTTGACGCGATCCAGGTTATTGAGAATGCAAAACTGACTGGCTCACTTCACATCACCGGTAAGACTAACGAAGGACTTGTAATGTTCAACGAAGGTCGGATCGTTGACTCTGATTGTGATGGTGAAACTGCGGACGCTGCTTTTGAAAGAGTTGTTGAGATTACCAGCGGGACATTTGAGTTTCAGAAAACTGCAACGGCATTTCCGCAGAGGATCAAGGCGCTCAGTAATACCAACCTATTGCTCGACACCCTCCGTCTCCTCGATGAGAAAAAGCAGTGAAGTTTCAATCCACCAGAACGCGTCCATTCAATGCCTCAGCCTTCTCGATCGCCATTAGCAGTCTTAAAAACTGAGTGTAGTTCCTGCTTCGCGCCGTGAGTCGTTCAACCTCATACTGACTCAGTTCACTTCGTAGAATGAGATCAAGAAAATCGTAATAGTCGGGAATGGCTCCGAGCGGAAACTCTCGTTCGTAGGTAGTCGCCGCGCGGTCGTCGGACCGAAAACCCGCGAGCAAGTCAAAAACATGATCGGTAGTCACGCGAACGCCTTCTCGCGTCAGCTTGATCGGAACCCGCAATTCGAAAAAACGAAGACCGGAATCGGTAACAACGCGACGTAGTTCTTTTGTCGCCTCACCGTCAAATGGCGATTCCGGATCAACCAGGATCCGCAGGAGTCGCGGCTGGTCGGTCTTTTCCAGGGTGTCTAGCGAGAGTTGAATACGATCAGCGAGAAACTTTTCAAACTCAGCCTCAATCGGATAGTTGATTCTTCCCAGGCACCCTACCGATTCGCCTTCACCCGCTACTTCGAAAGGTAAACACGCAGGGCACTGCGGGCAGATGCTCGTTGCTTGTTGCATCGACTCGATTTCAACTCGCGCGTTTTCCACCCATTCCAATTTTTCGTCAGAAGGAGCACTGCTATCTCCAGTTGTAAGCTTGGCGTGGAGACTGCTCAGGCGTCCCCACTCGCGCAGGTGCTTTTCAGGATAGATTGCTCGAAGGGGACAGTCGTACTGCAGTGCAAATTCTAGTGACATAACTCGATCGGCTGGGCTTTCGTTTCTTAACCTCGTTTGAGCTATCACTAGCACAATGAAGGATACTGGGCAACAAGATGTCCGATATGCGTCCCTCTTGTCGTGACTCTCGCCAAAAGCCACCTGGGAATCTCTATTCGATCTCACGACAAGACAGAAGCATATCGGACATGGGCATATCGGGCACTTATGCTAAGCTCTGAAATCACATCCAATCTCCTCTGGAAAGGTCAGGTCGAATGGCAATCAGTCAGGAACTTTTAGAGATACTTGCTTGTCCAGCTTGCAAAGCAAAGGTGGAACTCAAGCCAGATGGAAATGCCCTGAAATGCGTTGAGTGCAAACGCGTCTACCCGATTCGCGACGACATCCCTGTAATGCTTATCGATGAAGCTACCATCGAAGAATAACGATGCACAGTTTGCGCGACATTGTTGATTCGTCGCCTCATCTTCGTGGGATCGAAAAGGATGCCACCTACGGACAACAGGGTGAATCTACGAGCCGGTCCCTTGGCCCAGCACTTTGGGATTGGAGCGATGTTCGCAAAGTTTTACTAGTCAGGCTGCGCTCGATCGGCGATACCGTTTTGGCTACGCCTTCGTTAGCCGCCATGAAACGGTTTATTCCAAACGCGCGGGTCGACATTCTGGTTGAGACCTGGGTTGCTCCAGTCCTTGACGGTCATCCGAATGTAACCCGGGTGATCACCCTCGAGCGTAACAGTTTGCCAGCCCGGGCACGCGTCGCACGACAGATTCGCGCCGAACGATACGACGTTGTCTACAACCTGCACGGCGGCACAACTGCAACTCTTTTGACCCGAGCAACCGGTGCGCGTCATCGAGTTGGTTATGCAACCTACCAGTACGCGCAACTTCATAATCACCAGGCGCCATCACCGTCGCTACTTTGGGGACAAACTAAGACACACTCGGTCGAACAGCAGTTGGCGTTGTTGGGTTGGACCGGAGTCCCGGTTACGGATCGTCCCCCAACTCAACTGGCTGTTACAGCAACCGCAGCAAGCGCAGTCGAGGACCGTTTGCAGGCGGCTGGCCTGGATGGAAAGAAGATTGCCTTGATCCATCCTGCAGCTGCGTTTGCCACGAAGCAATGGGCAGCCGACAAATTTGCGCGCGTGGTTGAGTTCCTGGCTGACAATGGATTTGCGAGTGTCGCGATTGCGGGACCGTCAGAGAAAGAAGTGCTCAACAGTTTAATTGAGAACTGCTCGGCGAAAATTGTTACTTTTGATTTAACGCTTCCCGAAGTAACTGCGCTGGCAGCACGCTCGCAGTTGTTTGTGGGTAACGACAGTGGCATCGCGCACATTGCTTCAGCCGTCGGCACGCCCTCCGTCGTCGTTTTTGGCTCTTCAAACATTGCTCACTGGCGTGAAGAGGGATGAGGATAGTAGCTGTGATTTTGGGCTTAGGAGGACAAGATCAGCGGGGGCGCGCTCGGCTCCGCTTTGGCAAGGTACTTGTAGCGCGCTTGCCCCCTTCCCAACTTGCACTTTACTAGTAAGGTACTTGTAGCGCCGCTTGCCCCTTCCAAACTAGTCCTTTCTGGTGAGGCACTTCTGACGTCGCTTGCCTCTTCCCACTTGGTTCTGATCCATGACGTCTTATCGAATTGGTTGTTATATGGTCCAGTTATCTCAAAGTCGCGCTAACGAAATACTCGACACCATTCGAGAACGACGCATCGTCGTGCTCGGCGATGTGATGCTCGACGAGTTTGTCTGGGGCGACGTAACTCGTATCTCACCAGAAGCGCCGGTGCCTGTCGTTGATGTTCGTCGTGAATCAACACACCTCGGTGGCGCCGCAAATGTACTGGCGAACCTGGTGGCACTCGGCACACGAGGAACGGTCGTTGGAGTGATTGGAAATGATTTGGCGGGAGAACGTTTGCGCACGGGCTTGAACGGGATGAGTGAGCCGGGCAACACGCTCATCGTAGACGAATCACGACCATCAACTACAAAGACGCGCATCGTGGCTCACAATCAGCTGGTGGTCCGTGCCGATCGCGAATCACGTATGCCCGTTAATAGGAAACTCGAAGACCAGATCATTTCTGAATTGAAAAACGCTTTGATAGACGCCTCAGCGTTTGTCGTCTCTGATTACGAAAAAGGAGCTGTCACTCCCCGAATCCTTTCCGAAGTGCTGCCGTTTGCCTATGAGCGGCTACCAGTATTGATCGATCCCAAACTGCGAAACTTCGATTCCTATTCTCCCGCGACTTTAGTGACCCCGAATCATCACGAGGCTCTTCGCATAAGCAACACCGAAGATGATTCGGACGAAGGCTTACAAAACGCCGCGAGACTGATCCAGC
>QHXL01000422.1:0-1808 GCA_003222935.1 Acidobacteriota bacterium | reverse complement strand
AAACAACCTCGCTACTTATGTTCAGACCGCCGCGCGCGAGGTTTATGATGTCACCGGCGCAGGCGACACGGTCATAGCCGCCTTAGCGGCAGGGCTGGCGGCTGGAGCGACACTTATTGAATCGGCTGCCCTGGCGAACCAGGCTGCCGGCATCGTGGTTGGCAAGGTGGGTACCGCAACAGCATCAGATGACGAGCTAAGGGCAGCGTTTAACTAGCGAGTAGCACAGACTTCAGTCTGTGTGCCAGAGTGGCTTCTTGATGAAACCCACGGACTGAAGTCTGTGCCACCTGCTTGGTGAAACCATGATCGGGAAAACCCTTCGCAACTATCGCATTACGGAAAAAATTGGCGTAGGCGGACAAGGAGCAGTCTACAAAGCTACCGACGGAAAACTTGGTCGGAGTGTGGTAATAAAAGTGTTGCCACCCGAAGTAACCGCGAAAGAAGCCAACCTCAAACGCTTCGAACGAGAAGCGCGCCTCGCCTCCTCCCTGGACCACCCAAACATTTGCACCATTTACGATCTCGACGAAGTTGACGGAGTTCACTTTATCGCCATGCAACACGTCGAGGGGAAGAATGTCCGACAGCTGGTTGCCGGCCGGCCCCTCGAGTTGAAAACGGCGCTCTTGATCGGATTACAGGTCGCCGATGCACTCGCTGCTGCCCATACGCGTGGAATCATTCATCGCGACATCAAGTCGGGCAACGTAATGGTCACGCCTTCCGGTCAGGTGAAAGTGCTGGATTTCGGTTTGGCGAAACTGCTCGATGACGACGAGGCTGCCAATACCGGTATACACCGAACTGAATTGACTGAAGTGGGTGTGCCTTATGGAACTGCGACCTACGCTGCGCCGGAACAAGCGCGCGGCGATCGTGTAGACAAACGTGCTGACATTTTTTCCCTGGGTGTCCCTTTAGAGGCAAGACGACCATCGATGTTCGTCACGCTGTTCTACATGATCCGGCACCACTTATCAGCGAACTTCGTCTTAGCGGAATTCCTGAACGGCTTCAGAAGATCGTCGATCGCGCCCTGGAAAAGGAACCAAAGAATCGGTTCCAAAACATGGAAGACTTTCGGAGCGAGTTGCGATTGGTCCTTCAGGAAGTGGAGGGAGGTGTTCCGAGTCTTCAAAGTATTACACCCGAACCGCCAAGGCATCTTCCCGGGGCTAATCCCGTTTCGCGCGCCGTACGCTGGTTGAAATCAATTACCCGGACTGACTCACCTCAGTTCACGACAGCGCCAAGGCAATCTGTTATCGACGAAACCCCACAAACTACAGTTGCTGATCGAGATAAGAAGAGTCTTGCTATTCTGCCTTTCCGCAATTTGAGCAACGACCCGGCGAGGAGTTTTTATGAGTTTTCGCTTGCGGATGCAGTCATCACTGAATTGGCCCGGGTACGCTCGTTAGTTGTTCGACCTTCGTCAGTAATCGCCAAGTATCAAGGACAGTTGATTGATGCGCGCGAGGTTGGAAAAGAATTGAGCGTAAGCGCCGTGCTAACCGCCGGTTTCATCCATTCCGGTGAAACATTCCGGGTTACCGCTCAACTTCTCGACGTCGCGTCGGGTGACATCCTGTGGAGCGATCGAATTGATACGTCTGCTTCTGACATCATTGCCCTCCAGGACACGATTGCTCAGCGAATCGTCGAGGGACTTAGTCTTGAATTGAGCCCGTCGGAACAAGTCGGTACTGGCAAAGCGTCGACAAAGAATCCTGCTGCATACGAACAGTACCTGCGTGGTCGCGACTTGTTTGCTCGTTTCATCTTTCGCAGTTTGTCAGCTG
>QHXL01000421.1 GCA_003222935.1 Acidobacteriota bacterium | reverse complement strand
GTTCGTTACTCGCTTTTTCGAGGGTCACGACAAGCTTAAAGCATATCGGACATTTTTGTGGAGGTAGGCCCTACAATTTGGGACTAGTCTGCTTTAGGGTGAATTACGAATTCTGAAAGAGTTATGGTATAGGTTTTCACGAGCGCTCGGTGCAGTAGCCCGACTGTCAAGGAGGGCCCGGATTGGGATCAAGATCTCAGTGAGGATGGCGAGCCCTCCTTAACAGTCGGGCTACGGCACCGCTTGAGAACGCTATTGCATTTGCGAAAGTGGCGGAATTGGCAGACGCGCCAGACTTAGGATCTGGTACCGAAAGGTGTGGGGGTTCGAGTCCCCCCTTTCGCACCACAAAAGGTTGAGCTTAGGACTTGGTGCTTTGTGCTTCGTTCTATGTTCGCTGAAATCAAGTAACGCTGAAACACAAAGCACAAAGATCAAAGTACAAAGCTCAAAGGCCATCCAGACATGAAGACCGAATTAGTAGACGTCTCTCCGACGCGCAAAGAGATCAAAATCGAAATCGAACCAGCGCAGATACAAACCGCATATGATCGCATTAGCGAACGCTACGCGAAGGGCGCCAATGTGCCTGGCTTCCGCCGCGGTCATGCGCCTCGATCAGTTGTTCGCACTCGTTTCAAGAGTGAGATCCGCACCGAAGTTTTGCGCGAATTGTTACCCGACGCTGTGAACACGGCGATCGTTGAACATTCACTCGCAACGATCGGCGAACCCGACGTCCACCTCGACAACACAGAAGCACTCGAACGACTAGGCGAAGAACCAATCAGCTTTAAAGTCGGGGTCGAAGTGTTCCCGGAAATTAGGCTCGACAAATATAAAGGTCTCGAAGCCGTACGACGCACGCGACCAGTGGAAGAGTCTGACGTCGAAAAGATGATCGAAGGCCTGCGTGATGCCTCAGCTTCAATGCAACCTGTTGAAGATCGCGCTGCTGAGATTGGTGATACGGTTACCGTGAACGTAGTGGGCAAGTTTGTCGACGAACCCGACGAAGAAGAGATCAAGGCTGACGATGTCGACGTCGTACTTGGCGGTGAAGGAGTTCAACAAGAGTTCACGGACAATCTTCAAGGCACAAAGTCTGACGACACGAAGAGCTTCTTAGTCTCTTATCCTGAGGATTTCACGTCAAAAGGCCTCGCCGGGAAGAAAGTTGAATATGAAGCAACTGTAACGGCCGTAAAACGTCGTGAACTACCCGAGGTAGACGACGACTGGGCCAAGAGCCTGGGTGACGAGTTTGACTCCCTCGAAACTCTACGCACCAAGATCCGTGAAGACCTGGCAAAAAGATCATCTTCAGAGTCGGATCACAGGCTACGCGCCGAGGTGATGAAGCAACTTTTGGAAGGTCACCAGTTTGAAGTGCCACAAACTCTGGTTGACCAACAAACAAGTCACCGGCTTGAAAGCGTCGTACGCGACATGATTGGTCGCGGCATCGATCCGCGTAATCGCGACGTCAATTGGGAAGGCGCCCGTGAAGAGTTGAAGGTTCAGGCAGAGGAAGATGTAAGAGCAAGTATGTTGCTTGAACAGATCGCTGAAGAAGAGAAAATTGAGGTCTCAGATGAAGAAGTCGAAGCTGAGATCGAGTCGATCGCAACTGCATCACGACAGCCAAAAGAGCAAGTGCGGGCTGCCTTGACAAAGGATGGGGGCGAACGTAGCATCGCGCACAGATTGCGCAACCGAAAAGCGCTCGATCTTTTGATAGAAAACGCAAGCGTGACTGAAGAAGAGTGGAGCGAAGAAAGTGTTCCGCAAAACGAATCTTCATAGCGAAGTGAGTTTAACTCATCATCCTTCATCAGTTGTTTTCGAACGAGGTTAGACGTTTATGGCTTTAGTCCCGATGGTAGTCGAGCAAACTTCGCGAGGCGAGCGCGCCTTCGATATCTACTCACGACTACTCAAAGATAACATCATATTTCTTGGTACCCCGATCGACGATCAAATTGCGAACCTGATCGTTGCCCAGCTGTTATTTCTCGAAGCTGAAGATCCTGAAAAGGACATCAACCTGTACATCAATTCACCAGGCGGATCGATCACCGCCGGAATGGCGATCTACGACACGATGCAGTTCATCCGACCCGACGTCACGACGATCTGCGTTGGACAGTGTGCCTCGATGGGCGCGCTACTGCTCGGCGCCGGCGCCAAGGGCAAACGCTTCGCACTTCCAAATTCGCGTATTCTGATTCACCAGCCCTCAGGCGGCTCGCAGGGACAGGCTACAGATATTCGGATCCAGGCTGAAGAGATTCTGCGCATGCGCGAACTCACGTCCCAGATTATCGCCAAGCACAGTGGACAGTCGTACGAACGGGTCGAAAAAGACGTCGAACGCGACAAAATAATGTCTGCCATGCAGGCCAAAGAATATGGTTTAATAGACGAGGTAATCGCGCACCGCGAGTAGATCGATTTCTCAAGGAGCTTCCCCAGTTAGACTATGGTGAGACGAACCGACGACACTCTGCGCTGTTCGTTCTGCGGTAAATCGCAGAACGAGGTTAAGAAGCTCATAGCAGGTCCAACCGTTTACATCTGCAATGAATGTATCGACATCTGCAATGAGATCATCACTGACGATCAGCAAGCAGAGTCAGTGGCAACTCGCCCACCGCTCCCAAAGCCGGGAGAGATCAAGAGCTTTCTAGATGAATACGTAATCGGCCAGGACGAAACCAAGAAACGCCTGGCGGTCGCCGTGTATCAGCACTACAAGCGAATCGAGCTTGGCCGGCGACGTTCCGATGTCGAGATTCAGAAAGCGAATATCCTTCTGATCGGTCCGACCGGAACAGGCAAGACACTGCTCGCCCAGACGCTGGCGCGAATGCTGAGTGTTCCTTTCACGATCGTCGACGCGACCACGTTGACTGAGGCAGGCTACGTCGGTGAAGACGTCGAGAATATCATTCTCAAGTTACTTCAGGCGGCCAACGGCGATGTCGAGCGTGCACAACAAGGCATCATCTATATCGACGAAGTCGACAAGATCTGTCGGAAGGACGAAAACCCATCTATCACCCGCGACGTTTCCGGTGAAGGTGTGCAGCAAGCTCTCTTAAAGATTCTTGAAGGGACAGTTGCGAACGTCCCACCACAGGGTGGTCGCAAACATCCTCATCAGGAATTCTTCCCGGTCGACACAACAAACATTCTCTTTATCTGCGGCGGCGCGTTCGTCGGTCTCGAAAAAGTTATCGAG
>QHXL01000323.1:10798-16872 GCA_003222935.1 Acidobacteriota bacterium | reverse complement strand
ATAATTTAGGTAACCCTACCCTCCGCGCGTCACCAGCGTAATCACTGTTGCGCTCTAGACGTTATACACATGGACATTGTGCAGAGTTTCCAAGCTTATCTTATAGGATTATGACTTTCATTTAAGCGACTATCAACACCTACCTTCAAAGTCATTTGCCTTGTAGCTTGCTCCTCCGAAGCATAGTTAATCTGGTAGCGAGTAAACACTTGCTCAATTAAGGAACAAGCAGGAGTTTGCCGGTGGTTTTCCGGCCTTCCAGATCTTGATGGGCCTGGGCTGCCTCTGACAGCGGATAAGTTTTGTGAATCCTGAGCTTGAGTTCGCCACGCGCGATCATTCCTAAAACATCGCGGGCACGCCACTCGAGTTCTTCTCGCGTTGCCGTGTAGTGGAGCAGTGTCGGACGAGTGACGAACAACGATCCCTTTTGCGACAGCTTGATCAAATCCAGCGGCGGAACTGCTCCACTCGATCCACCAAACAAGACCAGATATCCACGTTGTCGTAATACTTCCAGATCTCTGTCGAAAGTCGCTTTGCCTACGCCATCGTAAACCACGTGCACACCCTTGCCTTCGGTCAGTTTCTTCGTTTGAGTTTCAAAATCTTCCCTGGTGTAGACAATGCACTCATCGGCGCCGGCCTCGCGAGCTAGCTGTGCTTTTTCATCAGTGCCGACGGTAGCGATGACGCGCGCGCCGATCTTCTTCGCCATCTGAACGAGCAGGTTCCCGACGCCGCCAGCCGCTGCGTGAATGAGTGCCGTCTCGCCAGTCTGCAATTTGTAAGAGCTGTTGACGAGATAGTGCGCTGTCATTCCCTGCAACATTGCCGCTGCAGCTTCTTCAAAAGTGAGGTCGTCAGGAATCTTCACGAGACGAGCAGCCGGCACTGCCCCGTACTCAGCGTAACTACCAAGCGCACCGGTATAGGCAACTCGATCTCCGATTTTGAGTTCTGAAACTTCCGCGCCGACTTCCTTGACGATGCCGGCGCCTTCCTGTCCGTTTATGAACGGAAGCGGTGCCGGATAACGCCCCTCACGAAAGTAGACGTCAATGAAGTTGACGCCAGCGGCTTTGATTTCGACTAGAGCTTCGTTTTGTTTTGGAGTAGGTGCCCACCGGTTTGCGAAACTTGGATAGCTTTCATAATCAAAATGTCCGATATGCTTCAGCTTGTCGTGAGTTAGATAAGTTTCACCTGAGCCGAAATTGAAAACCGACCTACAGTCGCCAGCTAAGGTTCTTCCTTATTGAACTCACGACAAGCTAAAGCATATCGCACATTTTTTGAAGCCCTGACCTGTCTTCACGACGGTAAAAACTGGATAACCCTACGAGATTTCGTACAAGTGAAACTGTGCTTTTAATCTCAGTTGACATGACCCCGACAGCTTCATAGGATACGGCCGCACGCCTAGCCAACCTTAACTCGATCCATTAGTCCGAAAGGAGTTGTTGTGAATAATAAGCGAAGTGTTTTAGCCCTGGTGGCTATGTTGTTAACCGTCTGTTTTCTACAGCCCACGGTTGCACAAAGAAGCTCCAAATCTAAGAGTGCCATCAACATTCCGTTTGAGACTTACAAACTTCCAAATGGTCTTAACGTAATTCTCTCTGTCAATAAAACGACACCGACAGTGGCTGTCGATGTTTGGTATCACGTTGGTTCCAAGAACGAGATGACGGGTCGCACCGGCTTTGCTCACCTCTTCGAACACATGATGTTTACGGGTTCCGGTCACGTACCTTACGGTTTGCACGACAAACTCACCGAGGGTGTGGGCGGTAACAACAATGGTTCGACCACGAACGATCGCACGAACTACTATGAAAACGTCCCGTCAAACTACCTCGAGTCAGCAATATGGATTGAAGCTGATCGCATGGGATGGCTGCTCGATACACTCGACATTGCGAAACTCAATGCGCAACGCGACATCGTGAAGAACGAGCGACGCCAAAGCTACGACAATCAACCGTATGGTCGTGTTGGTGAAATCTTTGCAGCTGCCATGTATCCCAAAGATCATCCTTACTCATGGCCAGTGATCGGATCGATGACAGACTTGAGTGCTGCTTCGGAAGAAGATGTAAAAGCATTCTTTCGTCTCTACTACGCACCCAACAACGCAACGTTGGCAATCGTGGGCGATTTTGATCCGGTGCAAGCGAAGACGTGGATCAAGAAGTACTTTACCGATGTGCCGCAAGGAAAAACTGTGGAACGCCCAAACGTTCCGTTGGGAAAACTCACCGCGAGCAAGCGCCTGGTTTATGAAGACCGCGTACAGGTTCCACGCCTCTACATTCAGTGGCCGACAGTAGGTGTGAACAATAACGACGACACTGCACTTTCAGTGATGGGCTCGATCATTTCTGGTCCAAGAACTGCACGACTCACCAAAGCTCTTGTCTACGATTCACAGATAGCGAGCCAGGCGGGTGCGTTTCAAAACGGAGACGAGAATGTGGGTCAGTTTCAGGTAGTCGTGATTCCCAGTGCCGGGCACTCGCTTACCGAGATCGAGGAAGCGGTCGATCAAGTCATTAGAAAGTTTATTAACGAAGGACCTACGGCCGAGGAACTCCAACGTGCCAAAGCCGGACTGGAACTCGGATTTCTGCGAGGCCTTGAATCCAATCTTGGCAAAGCAGAGCAATTGCTCGATGGATTAGTCTTTCATGGTGACGCGGGCTATTTCGCTACCGAGTATCAAAAGACATTGGCCGTTACTGCCGCCGACGTGAAGCGAGTGGCGGCTCAGTACCTTGGCACCAACCGCATCGTGCTTAGTGTTGTGCCGAAAGGCAAACGCGAGATGGCGTCCAAGGCTGCTGAGAGTGAAACAGTAAGTATCGTGCTGGGAGCACAAGGAGGTAACCGATGAAGCGATACAACCCAATTCTTGCGCTGTTTGCCGCACTAGTCATTTCGTTGACCAGCGTGGTTTCGCTCGCGCAACAAACACTCGATCGAACTATGGTTCCGGCACCGGGCGCGAATCCAGTACTTAAAGTTCCAACCTGGACCAAAACCCAGCTGAGTAACGGTGCAACCTTGATTGTGTCGGAACGGCATAATTTGCCTTTGCTTACTTTCAGCATGACGTTTGTTGGTGGAGCCAATCAGTTTGAGCCTGTTAACAAACGGGGCGTCGCTTCGTTGACTGCTTCGATGTTGAGTGAAGGAACGACCACGAAGACCGGCGATCAACTTTCCGAAGCCCTCCAGCTTCTCGGCACAAATGTCGGGGGAAATGTTGGCGGTGAAGACGGCTCGATTGGTTTTGTTTCGACCTCGAAGAACTTCGAACCGACGCTCGCGCTTCTCGCCGACATGATGCTCAACTCGACATTTCCTGCCGAGGCTCTCGAACGCCTGCGTGGACGAACCCTGGTAAGCCTGACCACAGCGAGAGATCAGCCTACGGTCGTAGGAGCCCAGGTGTTTGCGAAAGTCTTGTACAGCGATGCTCACCCATATGGTCAAAGAGCGACAGAAGCGTCGATCAAAGCGATTACTCGCGACGATATCGTTGCCTTCCAAAAAGCCTATTATCAACCGGGTCGCGCGATCATCACAGTCGTTGGCGACACGACTGCGCTCAAGGCAAAGGCTGCGATTGAGAAGGGACTTGCAGCCTGGACGAAAGGTGGCGACAAGCCTTCATTCAGCTATCCGAAGCTGCCAGAACTTCAACCGGCAAAGATTTATCTCATCGATAAACCCGGTGCGGCGCAGTCAGTAGTGAATATAGGCTTGCCTGGTCCACCTCGAAATACTCCCGACTATTTTGCTCTGCAAGTTCTGAACACGATTCTTGGCGGTCAGTTTCAGTCTCGTTTGAACGCCAATATTCGCGAGCAGAAAGGTTACAGCTACGGAGTAAGGTCGAACTTTGCTTTTGGTAAAGGTCCGGGCCCGTTTAGTGCTGGTGGTTCGATCGTTTCCGATAAGACGGATCTTGCGCTGATCGAGTTTATGAAGGAATTGAGAGGCATCGGTGGCGAGCGTCCAATTACAGATGAAGAGTTGAAGACGGCTAAGGATTCACTGATTCAGGGCTTACCGGCGCGTTTCGCTTCGGTGAGCGCCGTTGGTAGTTCAATCACGGCGCTGGCTATTCAGAATTTGCCGGATGACTACTATCAAACTTACGCGAAGAATGTTTCGGCAGTCACGAGAGAAGATTTGCTGCGAGTTGCTAAGCAGTATATCGACATGGGCCATCTGGCAATTGTGATTGTTGGCGATCGCAGTAAGATCGAACCAACGTTGAAGGCGACGAACATCGCCCCGATTACGTATCTCGATATTGACGGAAATCCGGTTAGTGGTGGCGGAACAACCAGCTCAAGCAATCAATAACTAAGCCACGCACAATTTAGCCGCAGATGAACGCGGATAGACGCTGATACGATGAATTCTTTACAGATCTCATCAGCGTTTATCGGCGTGAATCTGCGGCTAGTTTTTTATCGCAACCTCACACGCGTTGTAGTTAAAAACAATCTGCATCATTCGCCGGGCCACACTCTCCGGAACCAGTGAGAGCAAAGCCCGACGTATCCCTCTCGCGAACACGTTCTCCAATTGCCCGACGGTTCCGTACATGCGGGAGTAGCGTGTCACTGACGCAGTCCGCTGGTAACGAAGTTGTTCGTAGTGTCGTAAAGCGCTCTCGTGCGCACCAAGAGCGTGAAAACATCTTGAAAGGATTAGCGCGTCCTCGATGGCCATGCAGCCTCCCTGACCAAAATTTGGCGTCATCGGGTGAATCGCGTCGCCTAACAACGTTACGTGCCCCTGTCCCCAAACCTTGGTTCCTCGTCGATCAAAAGCGCCAGTTCTCAGAATTGACTCTGACGGTGTCGACTCGATCAGTTGGAGGGCAGGGCGATACCAGCCATCGAAAGAACGTAACAAGTCACGTTGAGTATCATGAGGAAGATTTGAAGCGATGCTTTCACCCTGGCGCCAGGTCTTTCGGTCGGCATTTCGTTCCTCGGCTTTTGGGCTGATGTTTGCCCCGTTCGCTGCCGCCCACCAGCCAGTTCTTCCCAAACCGACCGGCCCGATACCAAAACGTTTGCCTGACCCATGTAACTCGACTGCCGTGTTTGGTGGGATGGCGCTAAGAGTAACAGGGGAGATTCCGCGCCAAACCATGTAACCGCGATAAATCGGAGGACTATCGTCCAGGAGTTTGGCTCGCACATCGGAATGGATGCCATCAGCGCCGATTAGAAAATCAACTTCGATGATATGGCCATTTGTAAAATGAGCCGTCACCGTGCCGTCACCCTGTTTGTACTCAACGAGTGAGCTGCCGAGGTGTACTGAACCTGGCGGTAGCGCGTGGCGGAGAATCTCTTGCAGATCGGCCCTGTGTAAGGCGACTGCCGTTTGAGCGTTGCGTTCGCTTGTTTCGGTGATGGAAACTTTGTTTATGAGTCGACCATGTTGGTCGAGCCAGCGAACGTTGTTCATGACGCCGGCCTTTTCAAGCACCTGTTGAGTGAGACCCAGGTATTCGAGTACCCGCATGGCGTTGGGCCACAAGGCAATTGCAGCACCTACATCAAGTAAGGCAGGCGCTTGTTCATAGACCTCGGGTTCGAAACCGATTTTTCTAAGTGCGATAGCGGTAGTGAGTCCACCGATACCTCCGCCGATAATTGCAATTCGAACCATTCGGCGGAGATTAACATAGCGAGTAGCACAGACTTTAGTCTGTGCCACTTTGGTTCAGTGGACCTTACAGCCAGGACTACACAGACTAAAGGAAGCTCTGATTAAGTCTCTTAACCGCAAAGCGGTTGCGTCCCAGAGCCCAGGGTTGCCGCGCTTTGGCGGCTACCCTGGGAATAGATCGATACGGGATTCCAACCTCGAAGAGGTTGCGTCGGGTCCTCTTCACCGCGGGTTATTTGTGTAGCGTCCGGTTGGCGCAACCCCCTTGGGGTTGGATCGATTGTCCGTCCTTTCCCAGGGTAGCCGCCAAAGCGCGGCAACCCTGGGCTCTGGGACGCAACCGCTTTGCGGTTAAGAGACTTAATCAGAGG
>QHXL01000323.1:0-10754 GCA_003222935.1 Acidobacteriota bacterium | reverse complement strand
CCGGGGGGCAGGAAGTCCGTTGCGAATCTGATCGGCCGTAAACCTTCGTGTAGGAATCAGATCGTAAGGAACCGGAGTAACCGGAGTTGCCGGTTCAACCACTCCCTCCGAAAGAATCCGTATCTGGGCGAGGGAAGTGAGTGGAACTTTCATCGTCAACTCAAACCCCAGCGCCATCACCTGGTGACACCAGACCGGCAGTGGAAACATCAGCGGCTGTTTTCCAACTACTTCAGCGACGCGTCGGACAGCTTCACTCAAGAAGATTTCCTCAGCGCCGAGCAGTGCTACGGTCTGACGCTTGAGTCGACGATCAACTAACCCAGCCCGCATGACAAGAACGAGGTCGTCGATCGCCAGTGGCCGCACAGTTTTCTCTTCCAGGCCAACCAATGCAAACACTGGAAACGTGTGTAGCGCGTGGCTCAAGTGATCGAGCATGTGATCCCCTCGACCGTATACAACACCGGCTTTGATGATTGTGTAATCGAGCCCCGACGCGCGCACAATTTCTTCAGCCTGCCACTTCGACTCGTGATAAGGCGAGTTGCAGTTTGGACGTGCCCGAAGAAAACTCATCAACACGATCTTGCCTGCGCCGGCAGCCTTTGCGGCTTCAACCACGTTTCTGGTTCCTTCTACGTGGACACGTTGATAAGTCTGGTCTCCTATCTCGCGATTGATGCCGGCGCAATGTGCCACTGCATCACAACCAGCGAATGCTTCGGTCAATTGAGCGACGTCAGAAAGGTCGCTGGCAACAAAACCCTGGGTCGCCCGGGGACGGCGTGCGAGTAAGACAACTTCGTGTCCTTCGCTAATCAGGCGGTCGGCCAGGTGGTTTCCGACGAATCCAGTTCCACCCGTTATAGCTATCTTCATTTTTCACCTTCGTTCTGTGTCTCTAAGTCAGCCGCTGCGTCCTTAAGTTCTTCGACCAGCTTCAATGCCTGCTTTCTAATCGGTCGCATAAACGGATTGCTTGCGAGCGAGATGAGCTTGTCAAGCAAGTCGACGGTGTGGTCCACCAGTCGGTAAGTTCGGCGATGTTTGGGCGATTTGTCGTGAATCCAAAACAAAATAATTCCCATGTGATAAACCCATAGTAAGTAAGGCAACTCAGCTCGTAGATCCTTTGGGATTCGCACCTTAGCGCCGTCGAGAACTTGAGCAAACAATTCGATGCTTTGCTGCCGAACAGGATCGGACCCATCCGAAAACGGATTCAGTGGGCTACCGGGATTAGCGGCAGTTTTGAAGAGCGCGCCGGCAAACTCGTAATACGGTTCGATGGTCTCAATTTTCAAACGCATTACTGCAAGGAGACGTCCTTTTAACGTCTGCTGTTTTTCCAGCGCAGGTATCACGGCCACGAGGTGTTGTTCATGAGTGCGACGGTAGAAAGCCTGGATGAGATGTTCTTTCGAGGAAAAGTAGTAGTAGGCATTACCGAGCGAGAGGCTTGCCTTTTCGGCAATCGCTCGCATCGTTGTCTGCTCGTATCCACGCTCGTGGAACATCTCCAGGGCTGTCTCCAGGATCAGCGATTTAGTCTGATCTCCTTTCTGTGTCTTAACTGATTTTTTCTTTCGCATCGCACTCATGAAACTGACCTCGCTTTGTCGGGGTGGCACTCCGTGGCCACCCCTTGTTGATTCTCGATACCCTTCCGTTACGAAACTGCGCGCGATATCTGATAACGATTCTGAGATATCGCCGAGACGACTCGCTTCGTAGTTGGCAACAGTTCTGGCGTCGCCAGGCGATACGACCATTCACGGTAACGCGTGAGCGCCCACAGGACCATCAACCATCCTTTTGGTCCGAAATAGACCGCACCAAGATTGTCAATGACCGTCAAGTCCGCTTTGGTCCACTCATGATTGAGTTCCGGGAAGAGCTTTCGCGCTTCAGCGGATGCACAGGGAACAAAAACCAACTCAATGAGCTTCGGTTGCTGTGCCAGCCATTCGTGTGCACGCCGGCACAGGCCGCATTCGGAATCGTAAAGCACAGTCAGTGTGCGCATGCGTCACACCTCCTGTTTGACTGCCGTAAACGAATCGGGAGCAATTGGAGGTCGGCCGTCATGGATTGTTTTGCGGCGACGCATGCGGCTGAAGACGAACAGATTGAAGAAGTGCATGCCGCCGAGCACTAACAACACCATGCCGACTTTGACAGACAGGGCTTCAATACCTTCTTTGGCGTCGGCGATGTCGTAACCGAGTTTCAGCGCCAAACTGACGTAGCCGAAGTTGATCAGGTAAAAGCCGACGACGAGGAGGTGATTGACAGAGTCAGCGAGGGTCTCGTTGCCGTGAAAAACATCGACGAGGAAAACGCGGCCGTTTTTGTGGAGAGTGCGGGCCACCCAGATGGTCAGGGCGATACTTATCGCCAGGTAGACTAGGTATGTGGTGATTTCGATTGTCATGGTCAGCCTCCTTTAGCTGATTTGAACACGTTCAATTATACGAAGAGTAGACCTCGAAAGTTCGGCTGTCAACAAGAATTTTGAACCAGTTCAAAAAAAGGTGGGTTGGATTTGGCGCTAAGGCTTTACGCTTACTGGACAGGCCCTGTAGGTGAAAATTGAAGGACCATCGGCGTGAAGCCGGTTGGTATCAGAAGGTCTCATTGGAGGCCTGTAGGTTGAAAATTGAAAGTACCACCGGCGAAGTCGGCGGTACGAGGCGTGCGCTGGCCGCGATTAGTGAAGGTGGAGGAGCACCAGCAAACCAGTTTGTGAATTGAATTCGCACAAGTTAGACAAACTCCGAAGCGGTAAACGGAGTATTCTGATTCAGAACAATCGCCAAATCCCCGAAGAATCCAAGCAAAAGCCACCATCACTCTAACTGGCACCAACTTTGCTCAATTGATTTCAAACTTAGATCACTTTTGAAGGAGGAGACTTCAATGTTTCCGATTGGCGATGACAATGCAGGGCGGCGCACTTTTCCGGTAGTCACTTACGGTTTGATTGCTCTCAATATTCTTTTTTTCCTGGTGGAGATGAGTGGAGGTGAACCATTTATCCAACAGTGGTCCGTGGTCCCTCGCAGATTACTAGCTAATCCCGCTGGCGACTTCCCAACCGTCTTTACTTCTATGTTTATGCATGCCGGTTGGGTGCATCTGCTCGGTAACATGCTCTACTTGTGGATCTTCGGTGACAACGTCGAAGACAGTTTCGGCCACGCCAAGTTCTTCCTCTTTTATCTACTTTGCGGAATCGCAGCGACGTTTGCTCAGGTACTTTTCAATTCAACCTCGACCATTCCCAACCTTGGTGCTTCAGGCGCCATCGCAGGTGTTCTCGGTGCGTATCTCGTACTGTTCCCACGCGGACAGGTGAGAGTGATGATGGGCCGTGGGATTATTCCAATGCCGGCACTGGTTGTAATTGGGGGCTGGATAGTCCTGCAGTTAGTCAGCGGAATTGGTTCAATATCTCAAACTGCCGACACTGGTGGCGTTGCGTATCTCGCACATATTGGCGGGTTCGTTGCCGGACTCGCGCTGACCTTTGTCTTTAGGGCGACTGGAACAACACAGGCTACCATTCAATCGTAGTGATCTAAGTAGCCGCGAAGTCGATAAAGCCACGCGCGGGATCAACTGACAGCAGTTTGACCCGCGCGTGTTGTCCAACTTTCAAGCCTCGCTCTCGCTTAACGACCATTCCATCTACCGGCGGTCTCACAATTCGCGCAAAAGTCCCTTTCTGGCTGACTCCGGTAACGATCGCGTCAAACTGATCACCAATTCGATTTTTCATCATCATAGCGGCGGCAACCTTGCGCATCTTCCGTTCCACTTTTCGAGCAGCGCTCTCACGGTCGTTACAGCGTTCTGCGATTTTCTCTAATTCATCTTTTGTGTAAGCCGCGCCACCTTTCGAGGTGGACCACTTGAGCAGACGTTGAGTTACAAGGTCAGGGTAACGTCGATTGGGTGCAGTTGAATGAGTGTAACGATGAACGGCAAGTCCGAAGTGGCCGTCGTTATCTTCGCCTGGAACATGGACGACGTAATCGCCGGGGCCTAGAAGCTTCACAACCGATAGCGAGAGATCTGCAAAGTGATCAGGGTCTACCTTCTTGCGACGCTCGAGAAAATCCGACAATGCGCGGACGTCCGGTTCCTGAGGCAATGTCTCATCTAGCTCTTCGGCAATTTCGACAATCCTGGGCCAGTTACTCGGAGTCGTGACCACCCTGCGTAACGACACGATTCCCTGAGTATCCAGGAACTCAGCCATCGTTGCGTTCGCCGCAATCATAAAGTTCTCGATGATGTCGCGCGCACTGTTTTGTTCAACGAGCGACAGGTCTGTCACCTCGCCCTGCTCGTTCATAACTGGGGTCGCTTGAATCGTCTCAAGGTGGAGAGCGCCATGTACCTTTCGCGCATCCCTGAGTCGTGTGGCCGCTTCGAACTGTAGTCGAACTTGTTCCTCAAGTTTTGGCACATCAGAAACTTCCGTCGGGACTGCCGTATGGTCGTCGAGCCATTTGCCGATGACCTCATACGACATCTTTGAGTAGTTGTGTACTATGGCCGGGTAAACACCTTGAGACTTCGTGTCTCCGTCGGCCGACACAATGAATTCAATGACGATGGCGAGGCGGTCTTTACCCTCGAGCAGGGAAGTCGCGTCCGTAGAGAGTTCTTCGGGAAGCATGGGGAAAGTGGTCACGCCCGTATAAACCGAAGTGGTGTTTTCGCGAGCGTATGAGTCAATAGCCGAGTCCTTCTTCACAAAGGCGTCGACGTCTGCGATTCCAATTAGTACCCGGATGCCGCCGTCATTTTGTCGTTCGGCGTATTCCACCTGATCCAGGTCGCGGGAGGTGAGGTTATCGATTGACGACCATAACAACTCGCGCAAGTCGCGTCCGGGAGAGCTCTTAATGACTTTGTTCTGATCGATCAGTTCAAGCTCCGCCTTTACGGATCTTGGGATTTCGGGCTTAAAACCCTGTTCGATCATCGTGTCGTGGGCAAGGTCGGCTAGATTCATCACAAATCTCAAGTCTCAGGGTCTTAACGCTCAGCTGATGTGAATAGAGACGTTAAGATAACCCAGGGTTGAGAATCTGAGATCTGAAATCTGAGAGTTGAGATCTGTTCTCCAGCCCTTGCCATGTCAGCCACAATAATGCATAGTGCCTTACGTTTATTCCTTCTCTCGCGCATCGACGGTGATGCGCCCCGCGCAGAAATCATAAAAGCGGGTCGTTTTGGATAGTTCGAGAGCAGGCTGTTGTTAATTTCAGAAGCCGCTCCGTTAAGAGCATCCGAACTCCGGCCCTTCGTCTGACTACCGTTTCTCCGAAGCCAATCCGATTCGCAGCTTCTTTTTGTTCCCTACAGAGGGAAAGGTACAAATATGTCTATGAAACTCTATGTTGGTAATCTCGCGTTCTCGACTTCAAGTCAGGACCTTCAGGAACTTTTTGCTGCGGCAGGTACTGTCGAATCGGCGAGTGTAGTTGAGGACCGCGAAACCGGTCGCTCACGTGGTTTCGGCTTTGTCGAAATGTCGTCAAAAGAAGAAGGCGAAGCTGCAATTAGCCAGATGAATGGCAAGGAAGTCAGTGGTCGTGCACTAAAAGTCAATGAAGCGAAACCTCGCGAGCCCCGCTCAGGTGGCGGTGGTGGTCGTGGTGGCTTCGGCGGCGGCGGTGGTCGTGGCGGCTTCGGCGGCGGCGGCGGTCGTGGCGGCAATGGTGGCGGCGGCGGCTACGGCGGCGGAGGACATCGCGAACCCAGGTGGTAAGCGGTCACTAGTGAGCTCGGGTGCCTTTGTGGTTGGTAGAAAACTAACCACAAAGGCACAAACACCCGATGCCACAATCGAAAGAATGAATATGAACTTTGCAGAACTGGGACTCGGCGACGCACAACTGCGCGCCTGTGAGGCCCTCGGATTTAAAACCCCAACCCCGATACAACGACAGGCAATTCCCGTCGTTCTTGCCGGTAACGATCTCATCGGTTGCGCTGAAACAGGCACCGGTAAGACGGCGGCATTCTTACTCCCAATTCTTCAGAAGCTGTCGGAAACTCGACGGCCAGGTGTGCGCGCGCTTGTATTAGCGCCCACAAGAGAATTGGCTTTACAGATACAAAAAAACTACACCGAGCTAAATACGGTGAAAGGTGATCGCAGCGTCATTCTTATCGGCGGCGCGAACATGAGAACTCAAATTAGCGATCTACGACGAGGTGCTACTGTCGTGATCGCAACGCCGGGTCGCTTGCTGGATCTAGCCGAACGCGGTTCACTGAATCTTTCGCACGTCGAAGTGCTTGTGCTTGATGAAGCCGATCGCATGCTCGACATGGGTTTCTTACCGGCGATTCGAAAAGTCCTTTCGCTGGTCCCGTCGAAGCGTCAGACACTGTTGTTTTCAGCTACATTGTCAGGTGAGATTGAAAAGCTCGCGCGTTCGACGATGAAGCAGCCCAAGTTGGTCGAAGTCAGTCCTCGTGGTCGTGCAGCGAGTCTGGTTGAGCAAACTGCTTATCACGTCTCTGCGGAATCGAAGACGAAGTTGTTACTCGATTTGTTGGAGCTCGAGAATTTTGAAAGGGTGCTTGTTTTTGCGCGAACGAGGCGTTCAGCTGAGCGTCTGTCACACATTCTCGAAGCACGCGATCATCGCGTAAATCGCATCCACTCGGATCGCAGTCAACCGCAACGCGAAGCAGCTTTGCGCGGCTTTCGTGACGGTAAGACTCGTGTACTGGTTGCGACTGATATCGCAGCACGCGGTTTAGACGTCGACTCCGTTTCACATGTGATCAACTACGATGTGCCGTCAGCTCCGGAAGACTACGTTCACCGGATCGGACGCACAGGTCGTGCTGGTAATAAAGGTCAGGCAATCACGATCGTGACTTCTGGTGAAGAAACTTCACTGCGAGCTATTGAAAGATTGATGGGCCAAACAGTAAAACGAATTATTCCCGAAGGCTTTGGTGGTAGAAATATTGCTCCACCAGCTAGTAAGCCTTTCGCCCGTTCAGGCGGCGGTGCCTTTACCCGGTCATTCCGTCCGCGCAGGGCGAGCCGGTAACTACGACTGTGGTCAGTAGTCCGCGGTTAGCGGTGTATGATATTGTCCTTTTAGAAGTTCAGTAGCATAAACACAGGCTCGACCGAGCCCACTGACAACTGACCACTAACAACTTAAAGGAGAAACTACTTGGCAGCAGAAGATCTAATTCCGGCAGAAGGTGTGATTATCGATAAGCAGCCTAATGCGTTTTTCAAGGTCCAGCTCGATAACAGCGACCACGTTGTGCTCGCGGCCGTCTCAGGAAAGATGCGCAAGAATCGCATCCGCATCCTGGTCGGAGATCGCGTGAGTGTTGAGATGTCGCCGTACGACCTGACTCGCGGTCGCATTACTTACCGATACAAGTAAGACATCCCCGATTTCTGGTTTTGGTCTTTGGACTTAGGCCTTTGGTCTTTGGGTTTTGTACCTGAAGTCCACAGACCTAAGACCGAAGACCATTCTTTTTCACTTAAACTCAAACGACTTCACGAACTCCGCGATTGACGTATCCCACTTGCCAATCGTTTTCTCAGGTCCCACAACTTTCACATAGTAAGACCCTTTAGGGGTTTCAATGACGGCTGCCTTCAATCGGAAATTTGGACTGTTGTTAAAAGTCCCGCTCCCCGGGGCAGTTTCAGCAGTGTAGGTTCCCCGAACGTCTACCGACGTCACCTTCAACCCATTGACCGTAAGCGTTTCTTCGGATGGCTTTGTTGCTGTTCCTTCAGGTTGTTTCATCTGGCCGACCCAGCGTTCGATGTTTGCTGCAGTTCCACCCCCCTGACCCTGACCAAAGTAATAAACGACAAGTGAAGCGTCCTCGGTGTCGTCTGCCGCCTTCGGAAGTTTGAACTGTCCGACTCGCATGTTTGAGCTCGGCTTTTCTTCAACCCAACCAGCGGGAGCGGTGAACTTGAGGTTTGCGGTTGACTGGTTAGGGGACGCGCCGGAAGTTAAAGCTGCAAGGAAGATGGCGACGGCGAAGGCAATTGGTTTCAGCATGTTCGTCATTTAACTCGAAGCGTTGCTAGGCAGCAAGTTCAGTGGCCGTCAGTTCTAAGACGGCATCGACATGCTTCTTTGGTCGGTCACGACAAGCTGAAGCATATCGGACATCGCCAGTATCTTCGTGACGCTGTCCTTATTAGCATGCTAGTATGCGGTGTCATGCATGCGGATGTCGTCCTTATTCGACTTATATTTACAGGAATCTTGGTCGCTGCGGGTTACATACTTAAACCTGTAGCTGCTGATCCGTGGATCTCTGCCGCAGTTGGTGCAATCGTTGCGATATGCATCATCTTGTTTGAACTCCGTATTCGCCGGGCAACTCTCAAAACATTGATCGGCGCCGCGGTCGGGTCGATTCTGGGAATACTTGGCGCTTATCTGATTGGCTCCCTCATCAGCAGCCAGGAGTCAGTTGGTCCTCTAGGTCCGCACGTTAAGACCTTCATAACTCTTTCACTTACATTCTTCATGGCCTATGTAGGGCTGATGGTCGGCGCCGCTAAAGGTGATTACCTGGAACTGTCAGCACTGGGTGGAATCTTTAGTGACAAAGTTGCCCGGCGCGACCTTAAAGTTCTAGATACATCTGTGATCATTGACGGTCGAATTGCCGATGTTGCTGAGACCGGTTTTCTGACAGGCACCTTAATTATCCCGCAATTCATTCTTCGCGAACTCCAACAGGTTGCTGACTCGCCGGACTCTTCAAAACGACAACGCGGTCGACGCGGTCTCGACATGTTGAATCGTTTGCAGAACAACAGTTCACTCGACATACAGATTGTCGAAACTGACTTCCCGTCGGTGCGAGAGGTTGACCTTAAATTGATTGAGTTAGGGAAACAGCTTGATGCGGTAATAGTGACGAATGACTTCAACTTGAACAAAGTCTCGCAACTGCGTGGCGTCAACGTGCTCAACATTAATGAGCTGGCAAATGCTCTCAAGCCGGTTGTCCTCCCAGGTGAGGCAATGCGTGTCTTCATCCTTAAAGAGGGAAAAGAGTACAACCAGGGTGTCGCTTATCTCGACGATGGAACGATGGTTGTGGTCGACAACGCGCGTCGGTTGATAGGTAAGAATGCGGACATTGCCGTTACGAGTGTTCTGCAAACAACAGCAGGAAAAATGATTTTTGGCCGTCTCTGGGAAGAAGCAGAAAATGGTGGCCACAATGAAATTCACCGCACGAATGGCACGACCCGTCGAGCACGCGACCCTCGGAGTGCTCCGGGCCCTGTGAGAATTACCGATACCGAAGCGATCACGGAAACGTGAAGCTAACGGTCGTTCCCACGGCTCTCTAATTTCTTCATGAACACCGCGATTATTGCCGCTGCCGGGAGTGGCAAAAGGATGGCGAGCGATCGGCCGAAGCAGTTTCTGCATTTAGCCGGAACGCCGATAATTTTTCACACCCTCAAAGCGTTTGAGGAGTGCGACAGTATCCAGGAAGTGATTGTCGTTTTGCCCGCAGTTGAGGCTGCGGGTTTCCTGTCATTGGCAGGGAAGTTTGGACTAAAAAAACTCAGCAAGGTTGTGCCGGGTGGAGCAACGCGTGCAGATTCAGTCAAGCGCGGGTTGTTGGCAATTCGATCTGTAACGGCTGAAATCGTTGCTGTACATGATGGCGTTCGCCCGTTCGTGACGATTGAAGAGATTGAACTGACGGTGAGTGCTGCTAAAGAGACGGGAGCAGCAATACTTGTTGCTCCGGTGGTCGATACGATCAAAGTGGTAAAGGGCAGTACAGTCGTTAGCACGATTGATCGTGCGAGTTTGCGTCACGCCTTAACTCCGCAGTGTTTTCGCTACGAGGTGCTTCGCAAAGCGTACGAAGAGGTTGATGTTAACGATCCATCGCTCACCGACGAGAGTTCACTGGTAGAACGGATAGGAGCTTCAGTGGCGATCGTTGAAGGTAGTTCGCGAAACATCAAGATCACCACGCAAGCGGACCTAGTAATAGCAGAAGCGTATTTGCGTCACGTGAGTAATGAGTCGTGAGCTGGCAAAGAACAAAGCACTAAGTTCGAAGATCAAAGCACAGGCCTTATGTTCCGCATTGGGATCGGCACCGACACGCATCGTTTAGTTGAGGGGCGGCCCCTCATGCTCGGTGGTGTGCATGTGACTTTTGATCGCGGCGCCGAAGGACACTCTGATGCTGACGCGCTCACACATGCGGTTGCTGATGCGATACTCGGTGCACTTTGCGAAGGCGACATCGGTGTCCATTTTCCTGACAAGGATCCGCAATGGAGCGGTGCTAATAGTTTAGACTTCTTGTGTCTTCACGTGGTCAACGTGGATTCAACCATTCTGCTTGAAGCCCCGAAGTTAAGGCCTTATATCGATGCCATGCGCCATAACATCGCAGACGTGCTTGGAGTAGATACAGGTTGTGTCAGCATCAAAGCAAAGACTGGCGAGGAACTCGACGCCGTTGGTCAGGGGCTTGCAGTTACTGCCCAGGCGGTCGTGCTAATGGAGAGCAACTGAGGAACAAGTTTGAGACCACAGGACGTCATCAGAAAAAAGCGAGACGGGAAAAGCTTATCTCGGCAAGAGATTGAGTTTTTCATCGATGGTGTTACGAGTGGCAGTGTCGCCGATTATCAGATCAGCGCACTGCTCATGGCCATCTATCTGAATGGCATGAAT
>QHXL01000478.1:3748-6546 GCA_003222935.1 Acidobacteriota bacterium | reverse complement strand
CTGGCGAACATCTTTGTCACTTTTCCACTTGCCTTCGGAGTAATCAAACCCGTTTTCGACACAATGAATCGGTCGCTCGAAGAAGCTTCCGCAACAATCGGCGCCACTCGCTGGCAAACTTTCTGGCACGTAACGCTGCCTTCACTTCGAGGGGCCATCGTCTCCGGTGCATTGCTAACCTTTGCTCGCGCGGTCGGCGAATTCGGATCAACAATTCTGGTCTCGGGAAACCTGGCAGGTCGTACACAGACGGCCCCGCTCTACATCTTTGCGAAGTTCAACGAAGGACAAATTGAGGCCGCCAACGCAATCGCCATTGTTTTGGCACTCTTTTCTTTTTTGATTTTTAGCGTGCTCTTCTTCGCACGCGACTGGCTTGATGTTGACTGAGGCTGCCTCTTTTGAAAGCGAAAGAACAACTCATCGTAGAACAGAATCGTACCGCTGCTGAATCTAATGCGTCGCAAAACGCTACGAGTGTGGTTGGCGTCAGTAAGCGCTTTGGTAAGACGAGCGTGCTCGAGAACATCTCGTTTGAGGTTGCTGAGGGAGAAGCGTTAGTTCTGCTCGGCGCATCAGGCAGTGGCAAGACCACGATCCTGAGAATTATTGCGGGTCTTGAACAGCCATACACCGGCAAAGTGATCCTGCACGGAAGAGACGTCACTGAACTTCCTGCTCGCGAACGCGGCGTAGGAGTAATTTTCCAATCGTATGCTCTATTTCCAAAGATGACCGTTGAGAAGAATATTGGTTACGGACTACGAATTCGAAAACGTAAACGTAAAGAGATTAAGAAGACCGTCAATGAACTCCTGGAGTTGGTCCAGCTACAGGATCATCGGAAAAAATATCCTTCGCAGTTGTCAGGTGGTCAGCAGCAACGCGTGGCAATCGCTCGAACGCTTGCTTACAAACCGGAAGTCCTTTTATTTGACGAACCGTTTGGTGCGCTGGACACGCAGACAAGGGTTCATCTGCGACGCGAGATTCGGGCTTTGCTGCGGAAGGTGAACGTGCCCGCGATCTTTATCACTCACGATCAGGAAGAAGCACTCGAACTCGGGGATCGCGTCGCGGTAATCAATAAAGGACATATCGAACAGATCGGCACTCCTTTCGAAATCTATAACAAACCCGCCACGGAATACGTCGCCACGTTTCTGGGCGCCGCTAATCTTCTTGATGCGGTGGTGCGCGCTTCACATCTCGAAGTAGGAACCGCTCGAGTTCCTGTAGAACTGGATAAAGAACAATTCAAAGAAGGTTCTCCCGTTAAGATTGTTTTTCGACCTGAAGATGTTTCGTTAAGCAAAACTGATTTCCTGAGACCTGGACACCACCGGATTGCGACAGCACTCGTCGAAGAAATAAGTTTTGTCGGAGCTTACGAACGTCTGCGACTTCGCCTCGAAGAAGGCGGTGACGAAAATGGAATCAACAGCGACCCGTTCTATCTAACAACTGATACTCCCGAAAGTCAGTCAAGCAAATCTATCATTGCCACGCGTCCAAAACCCGAGGCCGCAGCAACCAAGCTTCACATTGGAGAAAGAGTGATCGTGGCGATCACTTACTTCACAGTATTAGCCCTCAGCGGACCCAAAAAGATCTAAAAGATACGAGAGCGGAGAACCTTAACTAACACCCGCCGCGAGTCCAAATACCAACATGAAGCGACTATCCGTAAATTCAATTATCGGAATCCTTTTGCTCATTTCGAGTGCTCTTCTGGCGCAAGGGCAAGCGACGTTGCCTCCGGAAACAGACACCCAGAACTGGAATGATGTTTATTTGTATGTTCCCGTTGCTGGTCCAGTTGACTTTGTAATGCAAGGTACGTTGCGCCTTGGTCGCGACATATCTAAACCCGTCGATGAACGCATCGGCGCCGGTTTCTCATTTCGTTTTGGAAAGTACTTAACGGTAATTCCAAATTACTTACACATTCGCACTCAGCCGTTTGCAAATCGTAAGCTCTATGAAAACCGGCTCTCGGTTGCTGCGACAGTGAAGTTTCCGGTTGGAAAATTCACTCTAAGCGATCGCAATCTTTTCGAGCGCCGATTGCGTCATCCAGGGGGCGATTCAACGCGTTATCGAAACCGCTTCCAGGTAGACCATCCTATTGGTCCAGCTAAGCACAAGCTTTCTGTGTTTCTGTCAGATGAGGTCTTTTACGATTGGTCCTTTGATCAGTGGGTGCGAAACCGTTTCGCGATTGGAGTCACGAAAGTCTTGTCGAAACACCTCACCGGTGACTTGTATTACCTGCGGCAGAACGATTCACACGCCCTCCCGGGCGACCTGCATGTCATCGGAACCGCCTTGCGGATCAGGATGTAACTCTATGCTGCGCTGTGTCTCCGTGCCTTCTTAGAAACTCAAGCGTCGGGAGCCAGTTTTCACTCCGGTAGGAGTGCAATGTTTATAGTCACGTCATCAATGTCCCGAGGCGCGGTTCGGCGGGCCGGAACGCAACATGTCTTTAACCACTCAACTTCGTTCCGGCCCGCCGAACCGCGCCGGAGGCTTATGCTCGCCGATGCTATAAACATGGCACTCCTAACGGAGCGAAGACCTGCTACGAAAGGTTCATCTTGTTATCTATCAGTCGAAGATGATCAAAACAGTTCTGTGGTGAAAAACGAGTCTTACTACCACAGGGTCGCCAAGAACAGAGCAGCAAGAAAAGTTCTAGGATTTCGCCAAGGCTTCGACGGCCAGGGTGTGAAACTGTCGTCGGACGGCGTTGATATTTGCAAATGGCAGTTGGCGCGCGTGAGTCCGATTAGTTA
>QHXL01000478.1:483-3736 GCA_003222935.1 Acidobacteriota bacterium | reverse complement strand
CGTTATGCCCAAAACTGTCGGGCGGCAAGTTTGCTCCAGCCGTCGATTCGTTCGTCAAGGCTAATTGCCACGCGAGCGATCGAGCCTCGTTCAAACCCTCAGTCATATTTAGCCGAAACAGCGAGCAAGTATCAGACCTTAAGAGCGTCGAGTGTGCGGGAAGAAATTGCTTTGCGAGCAAAAGCATGTCGGAGGCAGTTGAGAAGAGTCCGGCATGACCGGCTGCACCACCAAGAAAATATGCGTTTCCGTCGTGCACTTCTCCCCAGATCAAACGCTCACGGGAATTTCGATAGGCACCAGCACCAGTTTGTTCACACATATCTCGTTCGTATTTGTTTCCTGTTTCGCAGGCTGCAATCCCGGTTTGCATAGCGATGTCAGGGTTAAAAAAGGTGTGCTGGAGTTTTAGAGGTTCGAAAATTTCTCTTAGTGCGAGTTCTGCGAGTGCGACGCCGATCGTTCGTTCGAGCAGGATGCCCAGCGTGATAAATCCCAGATCGCTATACACGACGCGCGTGCCTGGCTTGTATTCAAGATCGAGACTGGTAATTGCGCCTGCGGCACGTTCCGGCTCATCGTTGGCGAGCAAGTAGAGGGGTCGCCAGGCAGGCAAGCCGGATGTGTGCGTCAGTAGTTCACGCACCGTAATCATTTGCTTGTCTGTTCGCTCAAACTCCGGCAGGTAGTGGGCGACAGAACTATCGAGTGTTAGTTCGCCCAGTTCGATTCGTCGCGCACACAGCAATCCTGTGATGAGGGGTTTAGTAAGTGATGCGAGGTCATAAATCGTGTCGAGATTTGTGGCGACGCTGTAAGGATCTACAACTGAATGGCCCAGTGCGTCGGCAAATACCGCGTTGCCTTTTTCAGCGACCAGGTAGACTGCGGAAGGGAATTGCCCGCTCGAGATATTTTCTGCCAGGAACTCCGAAATTTGGTCACTGCGCTTGGTCATGTTCGATAAGCTTCAGAAATGTCCGACATGCTTTAGCTTGTCGTGATTCGAATTAGCGAGCGATCGAGACACTGAAGTTCGTCGGACATTGCGGTTCGATCTCCCAATTATTCACGTCACGACAAGACAGACGCATATCGGACATTATTTTGCGCTCAGTTCGCTTACGCCGGGATGTTCTGCATGTTCGCGAATTCGCTCGAGAGTTCGCAACGCAAGGCTTAAGGCATTCCTGCCTTCTAAACCGGAAACTGGCACAGGCGAACCGTCGCGGACCGCTTCTAAAAACGACACTATCTCCGCACGCAATGGCTCCACGTCAATGACATCCAGGTTCTTCACATGAACTCCCGGCCAGGCGCCACTCGCAGTAGGCGGAGACAAGCTGCTCACAGACGCTCGCTTGGTCGTGTAGTCGATAGCGATGTAGTCGTGTGGTTGAAAGAAACGCATCTTCCTGATCTTTTCGGTGCCGACTCGCGAGGCGGTGATATTTGCAACGGCTCCAGATGAAAACTCAAGACGCGCATTTGCTGCATCAACCTTGTTCGTCAGTATTGCAATACCGACAGCATGTATCCCGGTGACCTCGACGTCCTCACCCACTAGCCACTGAACTATATCGAGATCGTGAATCATCAAGTCGAGCACGACATCGATATCGAGCGAACGAGCAGTAAATTCGCCGACCCGATGAATTTCAAAGTAAACGGGTTTGCGAACGTGAGGTCGCAATGCCACCATCGCCGGGTTGAAACGTTCAAGGTGCCCGACTTGCAGCAAAGCGTTTCCGCGCTTGGCTGCGTCGATCATCTGATCGGCTTCGTCGAGTGTTCGCGATATCGGTTTCTCAACCAGGACATGAATCCCGGCTTCCAGCAAACCGCAGGCGATTTCGCAATGCGCTTCTGTGGGAACCGCCAGGCTGACGGCATCAACTCTCCCAATTAGATCACGCCAGTTTGTTGACCACTCAACTTCTCGTTCTTCACCGACTGCTTTTGCGGTTTGCTCGTTGAGATCGCAAACGGATACAAAACTCGCCTGGCCTTCGTTCGCAAGGGTGGCATGAAGACGTGCGTGTTGGCGCCCTAAACTTCCGACACCGATGACAGCTGTTCTAAGTGGCATTTGAATCGTGGTGGCTTTTTCTGTTGGAAACTAGTGCTTTTGAGCTTTGTGCTTTGAGTAACGTAGACTCTGCAGTTCGAATTGAACGAGGCTGAAATTACAAAGCACAAAGATCCCAGCACAAAGTTCAGTAAATTAACTATAGATAACTAATAACAGGAATATACTTGCATCCTTCAACGCTTGCCAAGCGAGTCTTCTTTTTACTTCTTCTCGCTGTATTCGCCTTCTATTTCTACGGTCTCGGATTCCTTCCCTTAGTTGGGCCCGACGAGCCAAGGTACGCGCAGGTCGCGCGCGAAATGTTCCTGCGTGGCGACCTGGTAACACCCACCCTTGGAGGTCACACGTGGTTTGAAAAACCCGCACTCCTCTACTGGATGATGATCGCCGCTTTCAAAATATTCGGAGTGCACGAGTGGAGCGCGAGAGTTGGACCAGCTATCTGCGGTTTATTGACTGTAGTAGCGGTTTGGTTCGTGGGACGCCAGGTCGAACGCACCAGCGTATTGTCAGAAGCGGCGGATCTTGGATTCTGGAGCGCCCTTGTATGTGCCTCGAGCCTGGGATTGATCGTTTTTTCCAGGGGCGCCAGTTTCGACATCGTGATTACGATGACGAGCGCCTGGGCCCTGGGCCTTTTTATTTCTGCCGAGCTGGCCGTAGACCGTCGGAAGCAAATCGGATTTCTAGCAGGCTTCTATTGTTTCGTAGGCTTATCGCTGCTGGCGAAGGGCCTCGTCGGGTTTGTGATCCCCTTTGGCGTTGTAGGTCTGTATTTCTTGATTCGACGTGCATGGCCCAACCGCAATGTTTGGCTCAGTTTACTCTGGGGATTCCCGCTTGCAATTCTGGTTTCTTCGATTTGGTATGGTCCGGTCATTTACAAGCACCGTTGGTTGTTCATCGATGAGTTTTTTATCCAGCACCATTTCGCGCGATACGTTTCAAATAAATATCATCATCCGCAACCGCTGTACTTCTATCCGGCGATACTTTTGATGTTGCTGGTGCCGTGGTCTCCCATCCTGATCCAAGCGTTTATTCGCGCTAAGAATTGGCGCTGGAGAGATGACGACAGTCTAGATCGAGTTTTAGTGTTTGCACTTGCCTCGGTAGCAATGCCGGTCGTGTTCTTTTCCTTTTCAGGTTCGAAACTTCCAG
>QHXL01000478.1:0-473 GCA_003222935.1 Acidobacteriota bacterium | reverse complement strand
TCTCATCGGGTCCCGACTGGGTCAGGCGAAATGGTCTTTGAAACTCACCGGCGCACTTTGTGTATTTATGGGTATCGTTGGATCGGTGTATCTCGCCCGGGGTGAAAAACTCCCGCTGACCTGGTCGATTGCTGCAGCGATTCCGTTTGTTATTGGTGGACTTTTAGCGTTCTTCTTAAAGCGCACATCAGCAATCTTGACGATTGCCACAGCTGTCTTTGCGACTATCGTCGTCGTTTTGAATTGTGTCGCCCCGGTAGTTTCCTATCGTGAATCGACCCGTCAATTGTTAGTGCTGGCTGACGAGCTGGGATACTCACAGGTGCGGGTGCTTGCCTTGCGTGGAGACGATCGATCGGCGGAGTTTTATGCGAGTGGCCGGGTTGTATATGACCCGAACGGTCAATTGACGACTTTAGATGAAGTTCCTTTGCTGATCGCGGAGACGCGTGAACGTGGAGAGAAACTCCTGG
>QHXL01000477.1 GCA_003222935.1 Acidobacteriota bacterium | reverse complement strand
CCCTCTTCTTGGACGCTGCAACTTCGGGCATCACAGCATCGCCAACGGAAGATGCAAGCAAAGTTGTAATGTCGGACAGGCGGACAGCTACAGCATAAAGTCCGACGGCTGCGCTCGACGCCATACCCACAAGCATCATCAGGTCAAGACGCCAGTTAACAAATTCGGTGAGCACGCCAGGATAATCCCGAACCCCATAGCGCAAGGTGACCTTGAGATCACTAAAGCTAGGTTCCCACCGTGGTTTCAATTCAACCATGATTGCGATAAGCGCAAGCAACGCGGAAATCGCCAGGGAAGCAATCATCGTGTACGTCGCAGTCGAAATAGTAAGACGACCTGTAAACCACAGAGCGACATAACTGACTCCTTGCACGCCAAACAGACTTAAGCGAATAGCAGCAACCCAGTGAAACCTTCGGGCACCTTCGAGAATTCCACGAACAAGATCTGTAAACAACGTAACCGGAACGACCACCGCATAAATCTGGGCCAGTAGGATAACTTCCGAACTACGATGGCCAATAAGAATCGGAATCCCGAACCATGCCAACCCGAACATCCCCAGCCCTAATAACAGAGTTAACAAGACTGCATTCGAAAAGAGGGCCGAGATACGTTCTGGTTCCTTGGCGGTCCAGAAGCGATAGGCAGTCGGCAGTCCAATCTCCGCCACCAGCGCGAAAATTCCCGGCCACATCAAAACAATCATTAGATCGCCACGCCCACCTGGACCAAGCGCCCACGCACTAAGCAGACTCGTCACCACGCTGGACGACAGAATCAATGCGTTCGTACTAAAAACCAGTTTGATATTTCGTGTGAGCATTAATCGTCCTTACACTTCAGGCAGCGAGTTCAATATCAGAATCTGCAATCAGGTCATTACGGCGATTGACCACGTGTTGATAGAGTGCGTAAGTCATTCTTCCCACGCGATCCCACGAGTAGTTCTCTTCCACTCTGGCTCGACCCAGTTTGCTGAATCTCGCCTTCATTTCCTCATCACCCAACAACCGTTTAATTGCATCGGCGAGTAAAGCTCCGTCACCCTCCGGAAATGCCAGGCCAGCTTCACCTATCACTTCCGGAATTGCCCCGCATGTCGAACCAATAACCGGAACCCCGCAGGCCATTGCTTCTACGATCACTCTTCCGAACTGTTCTCGGATGCGTTCCGTCGTTTGCGTCGGAATCACAAGAACATCTATCTCCTGGAAGTACTCGGGCGTAAGTTCGTAGCTAACCGCACCGGTGAACTTCGTGCGATCCAACAAGCCGGCTTCACCTAATTGTTTCGTGAATGATTCGCGTTCCGAGCCATCACCGACAACAAGCAACTGCCATTGTTCATCGCGCAACTTCGTCAATGCATCCGCGAGAATGTTCAGTCCCTTGCCGGGAAGCATGCGACCAACGAATCCGATTGTTCGCCCCTTCACGCGCGTCTCGCTTCTTTGCTTGAACGCTCGCAAATCAACACCGAAAGGAATTATCGGCGCGGGTTTACTAAACCCCTTGGCTCGAAGCACCTCGCGGACGCTTTCGCTGCAAACATATGCAGCTGCGACTTTCCTGAAGGCGCGTTGCTCGAGCCAATTGAATGGCGGCGGATAGCGGTGATAAATATTTTGATTCGTCTGCATCACGACCGGCGTTCCCGGTGCGTAACGATCACGCAGTGTCAATATCTCCGCACAAGGAACACTGTAGGGCTCGTGACTCATATCGATCAGATGTGGTTTGTGTTCCTTGAGCGCGGCAATGATTGGCCTGGGATCGTAGGCAAATAATTGAATATGTTTTGAGAGATGAGTTCGGGCCGATCGCACTGGAAACAGATCATCGGCAGCAACTTCGACGTCTATTTCAGCTTCGCGCCACCGGTAGGTGGTAATTACTTCCATTTCAACGTTCGGGTAGTTTCGGGCAACAGCTCGTTCACGCTCGCGTAACGCCGGGGTAAGGCTCGCGTGGGCGATACGTAAGACTCTGAGTTGTTCTGGTCGTGCGTCTCTTTTCACCATTTTGTTTCAACCTCCAGCTGAGATACGTGCCTGTTGAGTAAGGGCTTGATTAGTGTTGGCCGAGTCAGAAGCAGATTGCCTGCCTGTCGGTTCTCCCCTCAACTCGGCAAAAAGACTGAGATATTGATCTGCGATTTTCTGCCACGAGTACTCGTTCGCGGTGTCTAAGCCCGCTTTTCGTATTCGTGAATGCAGTTCTGGATCCGAAAGCAGACGGTCTAGTTTTGCTGCAATGTCGCTAGCATCATGATCGATATGAAAACCGTTTTCGCCATCGCGCAGATAGTCTTCAATTCCGCCAACTGGCGCTGCTAAAACAGGTACACCTGATGCCATTGCTTCCAAACAAACCAACGCAAAAGTTTCGTAGAGTGTGGGAAGCACAAAGGCATCAGCGGCCGGATAAATGTCCGGCAGATCGCTACGACCGCCGGCAAAGACGACGCGGTCGCTTACTTGAAGTTCCTCGGCTAACTGTTTGTACGGAGCAAGGGTGTCGTTTCCTACCACGAGCAGGTATGCCCGGGTGTGCATTCTGGCTAATGCTTCGATCGCATGCTTTAGACCCTTGATACGAAACCTGCTGCCGACAAACAGAACCAGTTGAGCGTCAGCCGGAATACCAAATTCCCGTCTAACATCTATTCGCCTCGAGCCATGGTCCGGATTAAAACGAGTTAGATTTATGCCGTTGGGAATGGTCACAATAGATTCATCGGGAATGCCGTAGTATGTTTTGAGCTCCGTTCTTACCCGCTCGGATATTGCGACCCAACGCCGGTATCGACGTCCCCGAAACATCCAGCGATCGCGGAGCTCGACCCAGATATTGATCGGGTTGAAAGCCCACGCGTAATAGCCGCCGCGCTTTTTCTCAGCAAGACACGCCCGATTAACCGAATGCACGACACAGATGTCGCCAACCAAAGAATCACCATGACTCAAGACAATCTTCTTT
>QHXL01000322.1 GCA_003222935.1 Acidobacteriota bacterium | reverse complement strand
TGAGTTACTGATGATGGACTGATAAGTCTGGGCCGGATCATTGGAACTTATCCGCTCGAGAAAATGTTGTAGCGAAACTGCAAACTTTGACCGGTAGTCAAGTTCACTACGCAACAGTTCCAGTTCTAATTCAAGTGGATCACTCACTGGAACCTCAGCGATTTCCAACTCTGGCGTTAATTCGATTACTTCCGGCTGAGGAGTATTGTGATCCTCTTCCGCGGGCTCCGCTGGCGTGGGTTCCGCTTCCGTGGGAAGGCATGGTGCGACGGTCGTCTCTTCCGGTCGAAACCGACGCGCTGATCGGTCGACCAGATCGGCGAAATCGCTAAGTCGTTGTCGCTCCGTAAAAATAAGGTTGGTAAACAATTGATCAGAATCCAGGGTTTTAAGGTCTCCATTTCGGAATCGTTCAATCAACAACTGATAATCCGCGGCCCTAACAAAAGCTCGCCCACCAATAACAGCAAGACCATCTCGTCCCGCAATCTGTACGGGCTTAACAAAACACTCCAAACCCGCGTGGCACTTATATTCGACGGTCGAACCTGAGCTCATCGCTTTCCGGTGCGCGTCGCCGCAATAGGGATCACACAACCGGGCGTGTTCTTGAGACGATTGAAGAACCTGGCAGATCGAGTTGTTGTTCGACACCACGACCGCCGGCGGCTGATGACCATCAACCAAAAGAGCCGACAGGCCGGCTGAGACGGCAAATCCATCCTGGGCTTCGGGCCAGCCACTCGGAGCGTTTGCACGATGCTCCTGCACAATTTGGTCAGTAGGAGTGGGGGAATTCTCTACCATTAAGGATTTTCTGGTCACCATTTGGGTACAAGTGTCGGGTTGACGAGTACCCCGGCGACAGGGCTCAACTTAAAGTATTTTTGGTTCGACCACTTAGCACTAGCCTGCGACGGTTTCACAACCGCGAATTACACACAAAGAGTTTACCTAAGCAATAAAGACTTAATGGCAAAGGAATTTCATTATGTGATTGCTGACCAGAGAAGTATTCGTCGCCGTGAGAGCTACGCGTAAAGACTCGTCTATCTGTCAGTTACTCTGGCTGGCTATTGTAGGCTCAATTCAAGGCCGGGCGCATCGCCGGGGGCGACATGTTCAATATGAGGCTGACTGGGACTGATCCTGATGCAGGCCGCATAATGTGAAGGCTTGATTTGAACCAATTGAGGCTCCACTTCGCTGCAGGCCTCTATCGCGAACGGACATCGAGTATGAAATCGACATCCACTTGGGGGATTTATCGGAGATGGCACGTCGCCTTCCAAAACGATCCGTTGCCTGGAAGCCTCAACTTTAGGATCCGGTACAGGCACAGCTGAAATCAACGCCTTCGTGTAAGGCATCAATGGTTCGTCGTAGATAGTCTTGGAATCTGCAAGTTCAACTAACTTGCCCAGGTACATTACCGCGGCGCGATCGGAAACGTGGCGGATCGCGCGCAAGTCGTGCGAGATAAAAAGATAAGTCAGATTTTTCTTACGCTGAAGTTGCTCCAGTAAATTCAGGATCTGCGCCTGGATAGATACGTCGAGAGCAGAGATTGGCTCATCGGCGACGATGAAGTCCGGATCGACAGCCAGGGCACGCGCAATTCCGATGCGTTGACGTTGTCCTCCGGAGAACTCATGCGGATAACGTTTGATAAAGCGCTTGCTGAGACCGACAGTCTCCAGTAGTTCCTGGACTCGTTTTTCGGCCTCCGCACCGCGAGCGAGACGGAACGTGTCGAGCGGCTCGCCAACGATCTGACCGATGGTCATTCGTGGGTTCAGTGAAGCGTAAGGATCCTGGAAAATCATCTGGAGGTATCGACGCTGTTCTCGCATTTCCCGCGACGATAACTTTGCCAGATCGGCGTTGCGAAAAAGCACACTGCCTGAAGTTGGTTCGATCAACCTCAGAATAGCCTTTCCCAATGTCGACTTTCCACAGCCTGATTCACCGACAAGTCCGAGCGTTTCACCGCGAAAGATGTCGAGCGAAACTCCATCGACCGCCCGCACAAGCCGGTGCTCACTCAGGTTGAAATGAACCTTTAGATCTCGAATCGATAGCAGTGGCTCACTGACTGGCAGTGAAACGTCGCGATCGCTGTTGGCCTGTGGAATGGTCATTTGTTAGTTGCTTCAGATGCGTCGAACACTTCCCTTGCAAAGTGACAAAGTGAATAGTGGTCTGCATTCAACTGCACGAATGGCGGAAATTCACGCCGGCAGATCTCCTCAACTCGTTCGCATCGAGGTGCGAATGGACAACCGGGTTTGAGACGTGCGACGTCTGGAGGCGAACCTGGAATCTGGTAAAGCTTTCCTTGTTCCGATGTTGGATCGGGTACAGATCGCAACAAGCCTTTTGTATACGGATTTCCGGGCCTGGCAAAAAGCTCGGCGGTTCTCGCCTGCTCGAAAACTTTTCCGGCATACATCACGATGACGTGGTCAGTCATGCCCGCTACGACACCGAGGTCGTGCGTGATCAGAATCACACTAGTGCCGGTCTCTTGTTTGAGCTTCTTAATCAGCTCCAGGATTTGGGCTTGAATCGTGACGTCGAGAGCTGTTGTCGGCTCGTCTGCGATTAACAATTCAGGTTGGCAGGAAAGAGCCATGGCGATCATTACGCGTTGACGCATTCCCCCGGAAAACTCGTGAGGATAATTGTCCACTCGAGTTCGCGCATCCGGGATACCAACGGTCTCAAGCATCTTAATAGCATGCTCGTAGGCCTGGGCCTTTGTGTAGCCAAGATGCAGCTGCGTCATTTCCATTAACTGCTTTGAAATCTTTAGAAACGGATTCAGTGACGTCATTGGATCCTGAAAAATCATCGCAATACGACGACCACGAATCTTTCTGACTTCTTCAGGCGGCAAAAGAAGGATGTCTTGACCGTTAAAGACAACTTCACCAGATACGATTTTTCCTGGTGGATCTGGAATGAGGCGAATGATCGAAAGGTTAGTTACCGACTTGCCGGAACCCGATTCTCCAACGATGCCGAGTGTCTCTCCACGTTGCAGGCTGAAGGAAATATCGTCGACGGCTTTGACGAGACCGTCTTCAGTATCGAAGTACGTTCGTAAGTTTTTGACTTCCAGCAGGTGGCCGTTGCGACTGGACATAGCGTCTAGTTGGTCCTCATCTGGGGATCGAGTGCGTCTCGCAAGCCATCGCCAAGGAAGTTAAGTGAAAACAGCGTAAGCGCCATCGTCACTCCCGGAAAGATAAGTTGCCATGGGAATATTGCGATGTTTTGAATGCCGTCCGATGCCAGGCTCCCCCATGATGCGAGTGGAGCCTGAACACCAAATCCGAGAAACGACAGAAACGCTTCCGTCAGCATGATCTGTGGAATGGTTAATGTCGCATAAACAATGACAGGACCTAAGGTGTTTGGGACGATATGGCGAAAGATGATGCGCGGCGTTGAAACGCCCGTCGCTCGAGCCGCGAGTACAAACTCCTGATTCTTTAACGACAATACCTGCCCACGAACAATTCTCGCCATCGTTAACCACGACACGGAACCAAGCGCGATGAACAACAATATCAATTGTCCGCGCGGGGTCTGACTGCGAAACATTGAAAGCAAAACGATGACAACGATGACGTATGGAAGTGAGTACAGGATATCGACGATCCTCATCATCAGGTTGTCGAGACGCCCGCCAATGTAACCTGCTATTGCTCCGTAGCTGACTCCTATTAAAAGCGAAACCAGGGTCGCGATGATTCCGACAAAGAGCGAAATTTGTCCACCCTGAAGCACACGCGCTAACTGGTCACGTCCAGCGTTATCAGTTCCCATCGGATGCGTCCACGAGAACTGCCCGTCTGGACCAGTAAATGGTGGGAACGATTTGATCAACTTTACGTTGTTACTGGGGATGTAGTCCGGCGTGAACCCTAAAGTCTTTTTGATGATGAATGGACCGGTTATCGAAGCAAGGGTGACGAGAATGACGACTACAAGCCCAAACACCGCCAACTTATTCTTGAGCAACCGGCGCCATGCGTCTTTCCAAAGTGAACTGCCGCGAACATACTCTCCTTCTTCAGCAGAACGGACATCCGCTTCCGCAATCGCCATCTCGGGAGCAATCGCTATCACGCCAGCATCGTGTTCCCCGCCAGACACGTCTGTCGGCTCACCCCACGGGCTTAGCGCGGGCTCAACTGGCTTGTGATCACCTGGATCTTTTGGCTGCTTCTCGTCCATGTTCGGAATTAGTGATAACGCACCCGCGGGTCGAGGAAAGCGTAAGCGATATCGACCAACAAATTCATGACCAGCAAAGTGATCGCTATGAAGGCGACGATACCGATGATCAACGGTTCATCGCGATTGAGTGACGCCTGAATAAAGTAGTTACCTAAACCGGGAAGCGCGAAGATCTTTTCAATCACGACAGTGCCAGTTAAAAGGAAAGCTAGTGCCGGACCTGTGTAGGAAACAACCGGCATCAGTCCGCCCCGCAAGGCGTGACGAATAACCACGTCCTTCTCGCTCAACCCTTTTGCACGAGCCGTACGAATGTAGTCGGAACGCAGAGCATGCCCGCACGCGTCAAGCGGGCGATATATGCCATGTAAATTGCCGACAGAGTTAGCACCGGCAGGATTAGGTTCCTGCTCGGAAAGCCGCCCCAACGAGATGGCGGCAGCCAGTAGAGAGTCAACGAAAAGACGAGAACGAGAATTGGACCAAGCACGAAATTCGGGACTGAAATTCCTAACATGGCGAGCGCCATAGAGCTGTAGTCCCATTTGGAGTTCTGCTTTAACGCAGCGATTGATCCGAACACAATCCCGAGAACCAAAGCGAGTAGATAAGCGAGTATCCCAACTCCTGCCGAAACAGGTAATGAGCGCTTGATGATGGTGTTGACTGATTGTCCTTCGTACTTTAGCGAAGTGCCGAAATCACCATGACGAATGATTCCCCACATCGTTTTGCCGTACTGTTGATACCACGGCTTATCCAGTCCGTATTTTTCACGGATGTTCTTTTCGATTGCAGCAGGGAGCTTCTTTTCGCCCGAGTAGAAATTTCCGGGCGCTAGTCGGACCAGTCCCCACGTAATACTGATCACGACGAGTATGGTGGGAATCGTAACGAGAAGCCGCTTGATGATAAAACGGAGCATCGGGGTCAAGATTTAGAAGTTAACTTTCGTCTGAGTTCAATCCGCCAGGCTGGGTGTACCGGTATCCCACTTGGCCTGATCGCGTTCGATGTAAACGAATTTCCAGGCGAAGAGTGAACCTGGGTTGGGATACATACCTTTCACGTATGGTTTCTTAACCCAGTTGACCGACGCGGTGTCGAACGGAATAACCGGCTGGGCATCGATCATGTACTTTTCGGCCTTGGCTAGTAACTCATAGCGCTTTGCTGGATCCAACTGACGATTGGCTTCGTCCAGTATTGCCACATATTTCGGATCCTCCCAACCAGTGCCACTCTCACCGCCCGTGTAGAAGAGGCTCAGGAATGTGAACGGATCCATGTAGTCAGCTGACCAGGCACCACGCGAGAAACCTTTGTACTCAAGTTTCGCGCGTGCATTTAAAAACGTCTTCCACTCCATGTTCCGCAGGCTGATCGTAATACCCAGGTTCTGTTTCCATTGCGCCTGCATCCACTCAGCCATCGCTTTGTTCGATTCTTGAGTGTTGTAGATGTACTCGACTTGATCCACTGGAAAATTTCGACACGAGAAACTGCCGTCAGCATTCTTCGTCACTGGAAAACCAGCTTCCGTCAATAACTGTCGCGCCTTTTCGGGATCAAACTGGTCGCCTTTTGGCTGTGGATACCCCTGAAAGATTCCTTCAGGGGTGAAGGCTGTTAGCGGTTTGACGATCTTACGCCACGCTGCCCACGCATTCTTATCGATAGCATAGTTGAATGCCTTCCGAACTCGCACGTCGTTCATGGGCGGTTGAGTGACGTTGATTTGAAGAAAGTCGATCGAAGCCTCGACGCCATCCATGTAGTCCTTCTTCGTTTTCACTACTTCCAACCAGGCGTTCGGTACTGTGTGATTGAGTACTGCATCAACCTCGCCAACCTTGTAAAGATTCATGATCGACGGGTTGTCTGACATTGGATAGAAGTGAATCTCATCGAGCTTGACTGTCGCGGCGTCCCAGTACATTGGATCTCGCTCGACAATTAGCTTGTCGTAGGGTTGCCAGGTTTTCACCTTAAACGGACCGCAGGAGATTATTTCCCGATTCGGTTCGGCCCAACGCTCACCATATTGTTCAATCGCTTTTTTTGGTACCAGTCGAAAAACCTGATGAGCGAGCAAGCCGACGAAGAAAGGAGCGGACTGAACTAAAGAAATTCGAAGTGTGTATTTGTCAACCGCTTCGACACCAAAGTCTTCCTTGGTAACAGGGACAAGCTCTTTGCCTTCAATAGCTGCTTTTAACTTCGCATCCTTGTCCAACAGTTTAGTTCGTGCTTTTGGATCACCAGGCAGTGATAGTCTTGCCGGTGAGTGCATCAACTGGTGAAAAGCGGAGTCAGGGTCGGGAGTTGATTCCTCAGCCGTGGCCCGATACTCAACGGTGCCTAAAGGCTGTGAACTAAGCGGTTCAGGAGCCGCACTCTCTTTATAGTCTTTTGCTAAAAGGAACTGTTTCGTTTGAGGATCACGCACAAATACTGCGCCCGAGTTGTATTCTTGCGAATACTTTATATAGGCCGCCAGGTATGCGTTGCGTGAGGCCAGCTCGGGCGAGACTGCACGACGAAAACTGTAGACAAAGTCGTTAGCGTCAATCGGATCGCCATTGGACCACCGACCGTTTTGGCGCAGGTGGAAGGTGAACTCTGACGAATCGTTGTTTACGTCCCAACGTTCCGCCATCGCCGGCATCGGTTGTAGAGACTTTGGATGATACTCAACCAGACCGTCGAAGAGTGCCATGTAGATTCGTGCTTCCGGCTGTCCGGTGCTAATGGGCGGGTCGAGCGACTCGGGTTCGTCTCCGGTCACATATCTGAAAATATTGAGTTTGGGCGGTGCGGTAGCGCCAAAGAAGACTTCGCTATTCGACAAACTACTACACGATAGGCTCGTGAGCACAAACGACGCCAACAGGATGAGCGCAATCACATTCTTCGAAGCTCGAATGATCATAGTCAAACTCCACATTTGCCCTGGGGGTCTGGGCCCGGTTGCCATGAACCGGACAATCGTTCAGCGACACTCGTGAGGAACGCGCTATCTGAGGAAATATCGGAGAGCCTCTCTAGAACCGAAGAGACAAGTCGAAATTAACACGCTAAAGAAAGTTTCGGCAAGATATTAGAGGTAGCACAGACTTCAGTCTGTGTCCCGATGAAGAGTGCTTCTTTGGGGTTTTGAAGGTCCTAAAACTTGAGGTGGCACAGACTGAAGTCTGTGCTACTCGCTTTCAACTGTCAGAATTATCTTGCGGTTCACCACCAACCGAAACATATCTTCGCCCAAGTCCCAACTGTCGAAGTTTATGCTGTAAAGACTGTCGATGCATATCCAGAATTTCCGCGGCGCGGGTCACGTTGCCCTGAGTGTGTTCGAGGCAACGGGTTATGTAACGGCGTTCAAACTCCCTGCGGTCTTCGCGAAAGTCAGCTGTGAAGGGCACTCGCAAGCCGTCGCCATCATCCGTTTCGTCCTCGACAATTCCACTCCTCGTGATGCCGGCAGTTACTTCGTCCGGTAGATCGCGCGAACTGACTTCATCGCCTTCAGCCATTATCACGGCTCGATCGATCGTGTTCTTCAACTCACGGACGTTGCCGGGCCAGCTGTACTCGAGCAACTTCTTCAATGCACTTTGGCTAAGGACGCGGTGAGGCAGTTCATATCTTTCCGAAGCGCTTCGCAGAAACGTTTCCGCCAGCAAAGGAATGTCTTCACGTCGTTCGCGCAAGGCGGGAATATCAATGGTCACAACACGCAGACGATAGAACAGATCTGCACGGAAGTTTCCGTTTTGAATCTCCTGTTCCAATGGTCGATGGGTGGCGCTGACTATGCGAACATCTACCGGTATCGATTCATTTCCACCAAGGCGTTCAATACGTCTCTCCTCCAGCGCGCGCAGGAGTTTTGCCTGCACGTTGGAGCTCATATCGCCGATTTCGTCGAGGAACAGAGTGCCGCCATCAGCTTGTTCAAACTTCCCTTCCCGGCGTGCCGCAGCCCCCGTAAATGCGCCTTTTTCGTGACCAAACAGCTCCGACTCGATCAACTCTGAAGGCAATGCCGCGCAGTTAACTGCGACAAATGCTTCGTTGCGACGGGCGCTGTTTCGTTCGTGGAGCTCGCGCGCAACTAACTCTTTTCCGGTGCCGGATTCGCCGCGGACCAGGACCGTCGCATCAGTCTCCGAGACCTTCTCAATCATCCCACGCACCCGCTGCATTGCTTCGGAATTTCCGATGAGTGCACCGCGTTGCGAGCGCTCCACTTCGATTCGTCGACGTAAGGAGTAATTCTCGCGTCGCAGTTGAAGGGTCTCGGCCGCATTTTTTATTACGAGTCGTAAGTCATCGAGCTCAAACGGTTTTGAGAGATAGTCGTAAGCGCCAGCTTTCACAGCCTCGACCGCCATGCGTTCTGAACCATGCGCCGTAACGATTATTACCAGCGGTCCATTGCCGTTTGCACTCTTCAGTTCGCGCAGAAAATCAAGACCACTCATGCCGGGTAGGTTCACATCGAGGAGAAGCAGGTCAGGTTCCTGTTGTTTGAGAAGTACTCGAGCGGCTTCAGCTGACCCGGCCTCACAGATGTTGTAACCAAGCGTAGTCAGGGCGCGCCGCATGCCGTAGCGTGCGGCCTCCTCATCGTCAACAATCATTAATCGCAACGCGTCTTTTCTCACTTCCGAATTAGTTTAAGACCTTCCGGAGTGAATTCACTAGCGCATCGCGTGCCAAAGGATTGGTTCCCTTTGTCTGGTTCTGTGATCCTGTGGTAGACAACACGTCTTGCCTTAGCACAGAGCTTCCTCCCTGTCTTCGAGAAGGAGATAACGAGATCAAACTTTCAAAGCGGGTCTTCACTCCGGTAGGAGTGGCATGTTTATAGCCTTGAGCGCATCAGCCTCCGGCGCGGTTGGGCGGGCCGGATCGCAACCAGGCCTTAACCACTCAACGTCGTTCCGGCCCGCCGAACCGCGCCTCGGGAGATCGATGACGGTACTATAAACATGTCACTCCTACCGGAGTGAACACTGACTCCCGACGCTATCTACCGATCTAGCTTTAAGAAGTCAGAGAAGCACAGAACAACAAAGCAAAAGAGCGAGTGATGGCACCCGCTCTTTCCTGTAAAAATCTAATTTATTTTAGGTTACCTTGAGGTTCTCTTGGCAGACACAACCAGGATAATCGCATCACCTGAAGGACCAACATTCAGCGTACCGACAATCACCGGCTCGCCTTCTCGAATACTGATGTCGGTCTGAAGGCCAGTGTTTTCGTAGTTTATGACCGGAACTGCATTGGCGGAGGCAACCGACATCGTTTGGATTGGAAAACGAGCTCCAAAGTTGAACCCTGCCATCTGAACGACAGTCTCACCGGCGGTGTTTTTCGCCAACTTCACCACGCGAATCTTGAACGAACTAAAGCTCGGCGTAAGAGGCGAAACTTCACTCTGGGCGGAAATGATTGGTGCCCCAATCCAGCTGAGATCCAGGCGTCCTTCGTTTTTAACTCGATTTAGCAACGTTGCCGCGAGTCGATAATTCTTAAAGGGTAGTGTTGCGCGCAGTTGTTTCACTACGGAATCCAGCGCAGCCGGAAGTTTCTCGTCGGCAACCGATTGGTTAGTTGCAACGATTAGATAGAGCTGAGTGTCGAGGTTCGTCTGATCCTCGCCATCATTCTGTTTGGGCTCTTGAGCACTGGTACTCGCGCTCGTTGCGACGACAAGAAGCGCGACCATCAAAACAGTAACCAGCGCGCTGAGAACTTTCTGAAGCTTCATACCAATTTTCTCCTTCAATAAATCTGGCGTGACTAGATTTCTGCGCAGGTTGGGCCCAACAGTTAACACCTACTTTTCAACGCAGGACACTCGTAACACGCAGCAGCTCATGAAAAGTTCCCAATCTAAGTTCAATTACTGCGACTCGATTGGTACTCTCAAATTGAACAGCGCACCCTGCCCATTCCGACTAACACCTAACGACGCCGACCCGCCAACCTCCTGCACCCGCTTCCTGACAATAGCCAAACCAAGACCAGTTCCTCGTTGTCGCGTCGTGAAGAACGGCTCCCAAATCTCTTCTCTTAATTCCACGGGAACACCTGGACCAGTGTCCCTGACAGTGATGAGTAGATCAGAATTCTGAACAACTGCCGATAGCGACACTTTGCCTCCGCTGCTTGTAGCCTGGAACGCATTAAGCACAAGGTTGGATAGTGCATCGCGTAGTACTGAGACGCACTTGCCTGACAACGTTGCATCCGTTTTTATTTCACACTCTAGTCCAATACCCTGCTCACGCGCGTTCGCCTGAAATAGATCGACAACAGAACGCATCAGTTCATTCGTCCCTAAAGGTTGTTCAGACGGAATTTCTCTGCGGGCAAAACTGAGCAGTTGCGTCACGCTCTGACTCAATCGATCAGTTTCACCAACTATCAAACTCAAATCCCTGCCGTATTCCTTATTCAAGTTCTCGTCCTCGCGCATCACTTGCGCGATCGACTTGATAGCCGACAAGGGATTCTTGATCTCGTGTGCAACGGTTGCCGCCATTCGTCCGAGCGACGCCAGACGTTCACGTTCCGCCAGTTCCCTTTCGAGTCGAACGTTCTCTTCTATCAAACGCGAATCATCGATTGCAATAGCGACCTGATCTGCGAGAGTAGCGATCACTGAACGTGCATCCGGTGTCAGACTCGCGCCTGCACCATCGACCGCCAGCAAACCCGCGACCTTTTCTTCTCGTCGAAGTGGATAAGCTAATTTGAAGTCGTGCGCCAAAAGCACCGGGTCGTCTTCAATTGGCTCCCAGCCTTGCTCGCGCGACCGATCGAGTACTTCCTGAACCCAGCTCTCGTTGCTTGGAGAACCGTCGGCGGTTACAAAGATCTTCAATTGTCGTAATCCGAGAACCTCCGTCGTACGCTCCTCAACGAAGTGGAACAACTCGACCAGGTCTTTGTACTGGCCGGCATAAGAGCCGATACGCGAAACGATCTGTTTGTACAGGGCAGTCTCGCGTTCGAACAACTTTTGAAAGCGTTGAGCGAGCCATCCGCGAAAAGGTGCGGCAAAAAGTGCGAGCGCAAGAATCAACAGTGCTTCGACCAGACCCGGCCTTACTCCGTATCGCTGGGTCAGCCAATCGCCGATTGTTCTGATACCGAATACATAGACCGTGAGAACGACCGTGGCAAACGTAACTACTACCAAACTCTCTTCGATAATGATCTCGAGATAACGATAACGATAGATGTAGTAAGCCAGCAGTGCTGACGGCAAAAGTGATCCGAGATTCGCTATTGTCTTCAAGTAAACACCGGCCGCTGTGCCCTCTCCTACGCCGGCAGCCAGGGCGCCAAAAATGACCACACCCACTCCAATGAACGATGCCGCAAGTGTCCGCATGATGCGTTTCTCGCTGCGATTTGTGGTCTTACGCGCAATGAGGATCTCAGTCAGCGCTATCAGGCCGAGCACGTACGCGATCCAAAACGCAAACGGAAAAACAAAGAACTTCAGCTTGACGAACATCGGAGCGTAATCACCCATCCAAACGCGTGGAAGGGCGATCACTAAAAACATCGTCGGCAAGTAAGAAAGGTAGATGCGAAACTTTTCACTTTTGTTGATGGTGCGCAGATGGGCGTTGGCCCACAAATAAAGATGCACGTGCAGCAGGAGTGAATAGGCAAACGTAATGCTGATGACGGCAACGCTGTCTGCGACCCGGAGAACGGTGGTCCAACGATCCAAGCCCAGGTCGAATAGACCGTGAAGGGTCACAACAAGATTGCTTGTGTGCCACCCACCCATCGTGAGGGCCAGGAGAGCCAGGACGCGCTCGTGAGGCGACAGCTTATTCTTGTGAGTAACAAGCAGTACCGCCATCCAAAGTGGCAGTAACGCCCCGATGCTGTAACCAACTAGTTGTAGGATTTCGAGTGGATCAAGAGGAGACATATTTGTAGGGGCGTCCCTCCGTGGGCGCCCCTTTGATCATTGCGAGAAAAACGACTTTCGTTGCAAGGGCGCCCACGGAGGGACGCCCCTACAAGTTTAATTCGCGGCGGTGTTGCGCGGTAATGAAGGGGTGATTGTGATCTCGATCCTTCGATTCTTTGCACGGTTCGGGACCGTTGTGTTCGGCGCCACGGGATTCGAAGTGCCCATTCCGTTCGCCTGAATCTTACTGGGATCGACACCAGCTGTCTGAAAGCGATCCGACAAAACTCGCGCCCGATCCTGCGTCAACTGTTGCAGCGAAACTTCGTCGCCTTTGTTGTCAGTAAAAGCTTCAATAAGTATTTGGTAATCAGGATTATTGGCCAACACAGCTGCCAAAGGTTCAAGTTTAGCTGATGCTGATGCCGCTAAATCCGACGTCCGAGGGTCTTTCCAGATGGATTCGGGTAGCACCAAACGGAAACCGGTAGAGGTCTGCTTTAACGTTCCGTACTTAGCTAACGAGGCCTTTAATGCAGCCTCTGCATTGCGACGATCGACTGCACTGCGTTCAGACTCAATCCTCGTGGTTTCCGCCTGCTTCTCCCCTTCAAGGCGAGCGAGTTTGAGCTTCGCATCGTTGCTTTCAGTACGAAGCTGCTGGACTTCATCTCGCAGTTGCGCAATCTCGACTCGCTTTTCACGTAACTGATCGTTGGCATTGCCAAGGTCCCGTTCGACCAACTCACGTGCCCGTTGTTCCTTATCGAGAGACGCTCGCAAATCGTCAACTTGACGCTGTAAGGTTTGGGCAGAATTCTCGGCAGTCCGAACGGCTTCATCACGTCGCTGCATCTGTTCGCGCTGCAATCGCGCAGCGCGTCTTATAAGGGCAGTCTCTTCGGCCTTTGCGCCTGTCGACGTCGCCTTTCGCGCCAGGATATCTACTTCTGGCACAGGCTCGTTGAAACGCCAGGCTTTCTCGGCGGCCTGAAGTTCATCTTCAGCCAACTGGAGGTCGCTCGTTGCGTCGCGCGCAGCACCTGCGTACTTCGCAAGACTCACAGCTTGTCTTGCACCAAGGAGTGAGACCGGGGTTGTTCGATAATCTTGATCTGCAATTTGCGGAACACGGACGTCGCGGAAATAGTCGCTCGAGTTTCCAATGTAGCGGACGTCTGCTGTTTCAATCGTGCTGCCGTTAAGGTGTTGCGGTGGCAAGTTCTCCATGACCACCATTCGACTTGGCACTTTCATCAAAAAGTGTGGCTCAGCCGTCAAGATCATCGCGAACGTCTGAAGTGGTGTCGTGACGTCGAGTTTGGAATCGACAAAAGAACTTCCACTCCTTTTTATCTCACCAAGGTTATCGACATGGCCGTCCGGCGAGATTGCCCAGAGGATGTAGGTCGTGTAGATGCCGCCCAATTCGGAGGCACGAGGTAGGTCGTCTATGTGAAGCTCGACTCTGGTACCACGTCTGCCGGCCCTTTTTACTTTTGCATCACCTTTCAAACGCGGCAAGAGAGTGGTCCCGCGAAACTTAACGGTGACGGTGTCGTCGAGAGGGTAAGTAATCGCGATGGTCTTGCGCTCAACGTCAGTTTGAGCAAAGGCTGTAGAAACCAGGATGGCGCAAACAGCAAATACTCCGGCAAAACTTCGGCAAACACGTCCTAAAGTCATGGTAGAACAACTCCTGTTCACAACTTGTTATCGGCGGAGAGCAACAGCGAATACAGAAATCCCTATCATTGTTGATGCCGCAGACGGACGCATTGTTGCCGAACGATTTTGCGAGGTCAAGAAGAAGAGCATCGGAATACGGCGCAGACTGGGTCAAAACCCGAGTCAGCTGGTAGATCTTAGCCGCAGATTTACGCAGATGAACGCAGGTCTAATTCTGACTCTGACAATCTACTGGGTACCTGTGTAGATCTGCGTAAATCTGCGGCTAAGTTCCTTTCACTTCTTCATAACATTTTGCTTCTTACGATAGGCCATGACCTGGACCAGCAAAAACGACAATCCTGACAGCAGCAGCAAATGCACCATGCCCGTTTTATGAGCGACAAAATATAGAATGAACCACGCTGCAATCAGGCCACTTCCAATCCACCACAACATGCTTACTTACGCTCCTTAAGGGTTCTTCGCTGATGATTTCGGGAGTTCAAAAGCACGAAGCCCCGCAGCTGAACGGTCAGTACCAACCAGCATCAAACGGCCGTCTACTACAGTCGCAACAGCGACTGACCGCGCGTCAAGTTCTTTCGTTGTTGTCACTGGAATCTCATCGTCGCTTTCCCAGATAACCGACCCAGTCATCCCGGACAGACCAACAGCGAATTTGTTTTTTCCTGGCACCACGAGATCCGGTTTCGCATCAGCATCCAAATCGGCAAATGCCGGTGTCAAGCCAAACCCGGCGTCTGTGGACCACCGAATCTTTCCATCGGCAACGTCAATCGCAATCACACGGCCTGCATTAGTAGTCATGATCACTTCAGGTAAGCGGTCGCCATTCAGATCGACGACTGACAACGCTCCCACGGGATAGTCGTTTGCTTCAATTGCAATTCTTCCAAGGGGCTCGACAGTAGAGGCGTCAAAAGCGGCAAGACCATTCTTCAAACCCAGTAACAAGACATTTCCCCGTTCAGTTTCCACAACAATCGGTTGAGTTGTCACCTCGGAAGCCAATCGAAAAGACCGCACGTAGTCTCCGTCGAAACCTCGCAGCTCGATGAGTCCGTTCTTTAGGGGAATCAAAAGCTGCCGGCGCTGTGGGGTGGTAAGCGAAACCGGGGGACCTGCGGCTGAGTGTCATCTGCGATTTCAGTTGACCTGTCGCGCTATCCAGGACCAGAAGCTTGTCGGCCTTCTCCCCCACCAGATAGATCTCGGATCCAATTACGGTTCCCGTCACCGGACGTCCGGCAATCTTCGTACTCCAGATTTCCCGACCTGTAGCACCTTCAAGAGCACGGACGCCTGAATCAAAGGCGACGACAATACTCAAAGACTTATTCGGGTTATTCAACAGGAGTGGACCGAACTGGTTGTAGTGGGATCTCACTCGTTGATCTGACGGCGAAGTCGTGTTGAAGCTGGCCGTCCACAGGGCCACCCCTCGAGCACCATCAAGTGCGTAAACCTTGCCTTCAGAGTTGACACCAATGAAGTCTGTCGTGGAACCGGGGCGCAGTTTCGCCGACATTAATCGCACAATTTCGCCTGTTGCCACCGACCACCCAGGTATAGCAACTCGAGTACGCGATTTGTTATCCGCTTCGGGTCTTGTTTTAGGTGGCGTGGGAGCAACGACTGGCCTCGGCGTTGGCGAGGGCGTCGCGATCGGAGCCTTCGCTACTGTGAAAGGAACTGCTTTAAGGAATTGTCCGACTGTTGGTCCACTTTGAGGCGCGACGCGCCAGTAATAACTTCCGGGCGGCAGATCGGAAACAAAGTACTCAGTGCCGTCCACCAATCGATCAAACAGAACGTCCTGGAACTGCTGGTCGTTAGCAATTTGAAGTCGATAGCGCGTAACTCCAGTCTGTTTACTCCAGACAATCTTTGCAGGAATGGACTGCTGTCCGAAGCAAGGTGTGACAAAAAGAATCAGGAGAATCGACAGCGCCAGAATCAGGCGACTGATGATCTCGACGGCCAATGGCCTCACGCTGGAGTTGCTTTGAGAGGAAGGGTGGGGGGCAACAATATTCAAGACTTCAGGGCGCCTCGTTTAACTTATAACCAACTCCACGAACGGTCAGGACATAGCGAGGATTCTTTGGATCCGTTTCCAGTTTCTTTCTAAGACGGTTGATGTGAGGATCTATATTGCGTTGATACCCTTCGTAATCTGTACTCCAAACGCGGTCCAACAAGGCGTTCCTGGACCATGCGCGTCCGGGCTCCGACGCCAGCAACTCGAGAATTTGGAACTCCAGCGGAGTAAGATCGATTCGCGAACCTTCCCTGAGTACCTCGTGACGTCGCTTATCAATAATCAGATCGCCAACTTCAATTCGTTCCCCATCAGTCTCTTCAACAACTGCGGCGCCACCTCGACGCAGCAACGCTTCAACCCGATAT
>QHXL01000476.1 GCA_003222935.1 Acidobacteriota bacterium | reverse complement strand
CACCCTCTGTCTCCCAAAGAGCAAATCCATCTTTGTGTCTCAGGAAATAACGCAGCTTGTTCTTCAGGCTATAGCGCTGTGGATACTTGCGCCTCAAGTATTCGTAACACGCACGATAACTCGTAACCGCAACGTAACCGCGAAAGTCACGGATGACTTCGAGTTGCGAATTGTTTCGGAGTTCACTCAGACGGCTTAGGAGCTTTAGTACGATTTCGCTGTGGACGTCGTCGGCATCCTCATTCTGAGCGCGGTTGTTTTCTCTGAAGAAGACTTGAAACTTGTATCCGACTATTTTTTTGACAATCGGGTCTGCCTGCTGTGAGATGAGTTCCGCCAGAACGGTGTCTGCTTCGTCATCGCTGGGTGCTTGAAGAAATGGCAGCAGCAACGGATCTACATTCACGTTAGCTGGCTTGCTCATAGGCAGCCGATCAGTTTGCATCTCCGATGACCACGAAAGGAGCCCAGTAGAACGGATGTTTGTATTGATTGGTGTTGAGCAATTTCAACATCGCCTTGCGTAGCGACTGGGCCTTTGAATTCGCTTTTGAATCCGCCAGGAGATTGCGATGAAACTCGAGCATCAACTCTGTAGTGCTGGCAGAATCGACTTTCCATTGACTAACTACGGTGGTAGGAGTTCCGGCCACAAATAGCGCCCAGCTCAGCCCGATCATTCCTTCACCGGCGCCAACGCGACCGCGCGCCGTTTCACAGGCAGACAGTACTACCAAATCAGCCTTCAAATCCATGTTGAGTAGTTCCCACGCCTCGAGCAATCCGTCTTCTTTAGAATCACCCTGAGACAGAACCAGGTACGAGTACATGGGCGAGCTGTTGTTCACAATTCCATGAGTGGCGAAGTGCAACACTCGAAATTTGCCGGCGTCATTCTTGGCACGGTCTTCGCGGGCTTCAGCGCCGATCAAGACTTCGCTCCGGGAAACCCCGTAGAGTTTAGCGAGGGTCTGTACTTCGCGTTCCGCTTCGGGCAAGGGGAGAAGTTTTTGATCGCGAGTGGTCTGGGCTCGCTCGATTGTCGCCTGGCCCAGGGCAGGATTTCCGAGTGCTAGGAGCGAAGTGTTGCTTTCGCCTTCTAACTGATGTTCCTTGCGCCTGGCAAGCATCTCGCGTAGCACAAAGAGATCGCGCTCTGCTCGATCAGGTAGTGATTCGACTCAGTTACCAACGCCTGGAAGGGCAGTTCCCAGAGAACGTCGTCGGGCACAATAATGAGACTTGATTTGTTTCGCAGCAGCGCTTGTGCGGGCTTGAGCAGCAGATCATATACGCCCCGGGCCGACTCGCGAATCAAAAGATTATGTGCGGCCAACTTTTGGCGGAACGATTCAACCTTACTTGCAAGCTCAGATCGCTTGATGGGAACGACAAACACCTTTACTTCCACAGCAGCCTTGTCCGTCGCCCTGCTCAGCACAAACAAATAAGTCTTATCGTTCACCACGACGTACTCGAGCAAAGCTATGCTTGAATCCGGTAGCAAGGAGCCGGAATTCTGAACGATAAATCGCGGTATCTGGCCGCGTTGAATTTGCAGATCGGGATGCGCTGCGAAAAGCCTTGATTGAAAGTCTTCTTGAGCAAGGTGAGCTTTTTGCAGTGCATTCTGTAATTGGGTCAGTCGCAGCGCATCAGACTTCTGACGCAGCCGCTCCGCTGAGATCTGAGTGTTGAGCGAGAAAGCTGTCTGGCGTAGTACTTGTTCTTGGTCCTGCTCCTTCGCGGTCATCGACCTGATGATGTTGACCTTGCCGTTTCGCAGAACATCCAGCAGGACGCGAGCCTTAGCGTATTCGGCGTAGGCAAGCGCTTCATCAGGATTACCCTGATCGATGAGTAAACCGACCATCTCGTAGTAGGGGGAGACTTTTCCTGCAAAAACTTTCTGCTGGGTTTGCTCGTCTCCAGCCACACTTCCCCGCAATACTTCGATTGTCGAGATTGCTTCTTCGAACTCCGCTCGCGCTTGCATTAGTTGGTCGAGAGCTCGGTGAGCAATTCCCGACTGAGTCAGGGCTTCCCAAATCTTCTCGCGATCGCCGATCTCTTTAGCAAGTTTGATCGCCCGCTCGGTCGACTCCACTGCCCGAGTGTAGTCGTGCCGTAGATAGTGAGTCTTCGCCATCTCGATTAGTGTCTCGGCCATCCCCCATTTATCTCCGAGGCCCTCTCTTAGTGACAGGCTCTTTTGCAAGTTCTCCAAAGCCTCGAGGTAACTTCCTTGTAACCGGTGATTCACTCCGAGGTTATTGAGTACGAAAGCAACGCTCGATTTTTCCTCAAGCGATTCGGCGACCGTGAGACTCTTCTGATACTGATCCAATGCTTGCGCGTAATCACCTTGCAAACTGTATGTGTAGCCAATGTTATTGAGCATGGTCGATAGTGGCACGCTGTTGTTGGGTCTCCGCCAATTCCAGCGCCCTTTTGTAGTAATGCAGCGCCAGAGTGAAGTTGCCCTGACGATTATGGACGATACCGATTCCATTAAGGCTTGCGGCTATTCCATTTTTAAACGGGATAGCTTCGCTAGCCGCCAGGGACTGTTCAAAGAAGATCATTGCTGAGGCGTAATCGCTTCTCTTGAGATGCAACCAGCCGAGGTTTTCCAGGGTAACTGCCAGGCCCAGTTTGTCTCCCAGCTCTTTCCTGATAGCCAGGCTTCTCTGCAGGTTGTCTAGGGCCAATTCAAACGCCCCCAGGTTGCCATAACTGCTTCCCATTCCGCCCAGGACGCGTCCGATCCGGCCCTTGTCGCCGAGAGACTGCAATAGACTGAGACTCTTCTGATAGTTTTCCAGGGCCTCAACGTGTTTGTCTTGCCTGCTATAGGCCAATGCGATCCTCTCAAATGCCGTTGCCGTATTGCCTTTATTTCCAAACTCCTCCGCGATGACCAGACTATTTCGGTAATATTCTATCGCCCGTTCATATTCACCCTTTTGCAAATGCGCGTTGCCAATATCTCCCAGGGCGGAGCCGACGCAAGCCTTTCCATCCGGCACCTCCTGACACTGCGCCAACTCCTTCTGATAGAACTCCAACGCCAGGCTGACATTACCTTTGTAGAGGTGCGTGGTTCCAATACCCTGCAACGAGCGGGCTATACAGTTTTTTTGTCCTGATGCGTCACACTGGACCAGACCCTTTTCATATCCTTCCAATGCCTTATCAAACTTGCTTTGAAGAAAGTGGATATAACTCGACTGGTTCCAGGCATCGCCTATGCCCTCTTTGTCGTCGATGTCCTCCGCGTGTTTTCGTGCCAAATCAAAAACCGCGAGGGCCTGCTGGTAGTTTCCCTTCACTCTCAAAGCGATACCCTGCGCTACTAACGCACGGCGCAGTTTCACATTCGCCAGTTCTTTGTTCGCAATCAAAAGAGCCTGACGTGCCTCATCGCTTTGGGCGACAGCCAGTTCTTCTGCAAGTTCTTCTTCTGCTGTTACATCGCGCCAGATCTTCCACTCTCCGGCCTCCTTCACGAAGCTGAGGGTGTGGCTTTGCTTGCCCCCGCCCAGCGCCGGTTCGTTAGTTTGTTCGTCGATCGCAGAAACCATCAGCGTGACGGGTGCAGTCGCGTGTTCGGTTGCTGTTTTCCATTGTCCGAAGGTGAGGTATCTGGTTTCGATTTGCTTGTTTAAAGAAAAGAACTCTTTCAGCCGGGTTGTTGTTTGTTCAAGGTTCGGAGACTTGTCGCTCCACAGCCGCACCATGGCATCGACGTCTTTGCTTGCATACGCCGCAAAGTAACGCTCGATGATGGTGCGAAGGGCGGTCTCATCATTGGGAACCTGCGCTAAAGCCGAGAGGAATGTGCCCTGTCCAACCACAATCGCCAGGAGCGCCATGCACAAAACCCGAAAGGTTCGTTGAGACATAATCGACTGTCGCTTAGGGGGAGATGAGTTGTGAGCCAGTGAAAAGGTTCGCGCCTGTTCGTTACTTATTCTGACGACTGTTGCACCAATTCGTAAAGGCCAAAGTCAAATTTGTCGGGGCGGCACTCCGTGGCCGCCCCTCCGTATGAATGACCGCTTCAGTCTCCTTGGATCGTCACAACACACGGAGGGGCGGCCACGGAGTGCCGCCCCGACATAAATTTTTCCGTCAAAAGGAATATCGGCATTTCTCCCACATCATTTTCTCTCGGAACCCGACCCGCATTGACAACCAAGGAGAACGAACAATGAAGGAAAGAATATTCACTCTGTGCGCATCGTTGTTGACGATGTTGGCGCTGGCTGCCGTTACCCAGGCCCTCCCTTCGCAAACTTACGTCGCTAGCACTGGAGACGATGCGGACGACTGCACTGAGAGCAAGCCGTGTCGGACCTTCGCCGGGGCAATTCCGAAGACATCTGCCAGGGGAATTATTACCGCGGTCAATTCAAGTAGCTACGGCATCGTCATCATCGACCGAGCTCTGACTCTTCAGGCAGCGCCAGGTGTTTACGCCGTGCTTGAAGGCGGTCGGACCGACGATGTAGTGACCATAAATGCCGGTTCGACCGCAGTTGTGGCACTGCGCAATTTGCACATCTTTACCAGGTCACTGGCGGCAAACAGTGGCGTCCTGATTAATTCGGTTGGCACGCTGCACGTTGAGGGCTGCTTGATCAACGGCTTTGGAGATTCGGGGATCTTCAGTGGTGGCCTCTGCAGTGAGACGGGATGTGCACAACTCTTTGTTGTGGACACGATCCTCCGAGAAAACGTCGTTGGCTTGAAGGTGGGTAGCGCGAGAGCTTCCATTGATCATTGTCGAATAGAACACAACCACATCGGCGTTCGGGTTGTAGCGCAGGCCGAAGTGACCGTCCGCGATTGTGTGGTGGCCGGCAACTCAGACATCGGCCTTAAAGCGGAAATATTCGGTGGGGCGAGGATCGAGAACTGTGTGGTGACGAACAATGGAACAGGGATTCAGGGAGAGTCGAATAGTTTTGACGGTCAACTCGTCTCCTTCTCGTCCATTTCCGTCTCATCAACCATGATCGTCGAAAACGGGACAGGCCTTGCTCCGTTTGGAAGTCACCTCGTTTCATTCAGAAACAACCGATTGGCAAACAACGGGACGAACGGCGCGTTTACCGACACGATCCAACAGCAGTGATTTTTTGAGTGCCAAAGAATATTGGGTGCTGTTCGCCATCATCTTCGGATGAAAGAGAAACCCGACCCGCTGGCATTTGAACAGTATGTTCCCCGAATAGAGTCAACTTGAATGGCAAACCACCAATTCGTCAGGAGGTCATGTCCACATGGTTGAGAAGCTTATGTCATCCGTAAGAATCCAACACTTTGCTCTTGTAGCTGCAATGTTGCTTGGTTCGACAGCTGACGCGCAGGTACTTCTTTCAAAAAGACAATCCTGGAGACTTCACTTTTCGATGCGGCCCAAAGTTATGCGGAGGAAACTATGAATGCCACACTGAAACGAGCAAACTTTTTAGTCAGCGTCGCGGTTTTTACGGCCATCAGTATTTGCCGCGGAGATGCGAAAGCAGATCAACCAACGAGCTTTGCCGTCGAGTTCAATGACTGTGTGGAAAGCATCGGCGTAACCCTCGTCTCGACAGCAAGCGTGCGCGTCTATGTGCCGCATCAATTCATCGTGACTGGGGAGGGACAACCAGTCACGGCCCTG
>QHXL01000475.1:4952-8799 GCA_003222935.1 Acidobacteriota bacterium | reverse complement strand
ACAAAAAAGCTCGGCGGCGAACTGAAGATCAGTTCGAGCAATGGCGATGGCACAGAGGTGAAGTTGAGTGTGCCGCTACCAAACAGGCATTGGTTGGGATTAAGACTATCGAGATAAAAATGTCCGACGAACTTTAGTTTGTCGTAATTCTGATTAAAGCTGAGACGGCACTAATGCGAGTCACGACAAACTAAAGTTCGTCGGACATGTTGGGACTACATATTTATGTGGTGTGTCTCAAACAATCGCTCTGTTAAGCTGTCGTCCAATTCCATCTGACTAAGTCGCCCCAGACTAGAAGGACAAAAACACGACCACGCAGGAAGCAATCAGGGTTGCCATCGTCGAAGATGTGCGCACGTTGCGCGACGGTTTGCGGATGCTGATCGATGGCACCGATGGTTTTACCTGTGTTGGTAGCTATCGAAGTATGGAGGAGGCACTCGACAAGTTTGAGGCCAACTTACCCGATGTACTGCTGGCCGATATTGGTTTGCCGGGAATGAATGGGATTGAAGGCGTGCGTATCCTGAAAGTCCGGCATGCTTCGCTGACCGTCCTCATGCTGACCGTCTACGAAGACGACGAAAGGATCTTCGACGCGCTGTGCGCTGGAGCGTGCGGGTATTTGGTTAAGAAGACACCCCCGGCACGTCTCCTCCAAAGCATTACCGAAGCAATCGATGGTGGCGCACCGATGTCACCGGAAATTGCACGTCGCGTCGTCAGTCTTTTCCGGCAAATTCGTCCGCCGGAACATGAAAACTATCACCTCACGCCACACGAACTCAGACTTCTTAAATTGTTAGTTGAAGGTCACAACTACAAAACTGCGGCTGCCGAGCTCGGCGTAACTTTCAACACTGTCTGTTTCCACATCAAGCAGATCTATGCGAAGTTGCAAGTGCACTCCAAATCAGAAGCAGTAGCTAAAGCCCTCCGCAACAGGCTCACTAACTAGTCAACTTAATAACCTTTAGTGGCGCCCGGGAACTTACGACGTAGCTCTTGTCGGACCGCCGGCGTCCCCGCCGCCCGCCTAAACCACCACACACCATGAACTCAAGGGCGGGCAGGCGAGGACGCCTGCGGTCCCAGCATCTGCATCTCCTATAGTTCGATCACCTTACTAAAGACCTGGTTCCTACCAATACATGTGGTGACCACTTCCCTGCTTTCGACTATTCCTTACTGAGACACGTAACTCAGGGGGTCTCAATGTTCAGGCGTTACTTCAATTCCGTCAATCACTCGCGTAAAACTCTTCTCATTCTGATTATCGGCACTCTGATTTACCTGGCACTTGTCTCACACGAGTATTTCCCGGGTAAGATTCTTGTTACTGACGACATCCAACACAACATATTAACTACCAGTTCGGAACCGAGCGTTGAGCCGGCAGCTACGCCTACTCAAATGGCTGGTCCAGTTGCTCTCAAGTACATGGCGGAAACAGCCGAGGGTCGATCGCTGATGGAAGCGGTGACCGTTGCACGCTTCGGTTTAAAAGCACAGGAACAGGGACCATATGGTGAAGCAGGTGATGGCTATCTGGGGACGAGTCACGACCAAAACTTGAATGCCTGGTTTGCCAAAGACGCAGTGATCATTCACCCGACCGATACGGGCGAAGAACATGCATGGCGTTTGGAAATGCAATTGAGAGCATATGGTTATGGCGATGATCTAATTGCAGCGCCACCAGTGGTTTCTCGTCGAGTTAAGAGTACCCGCATTGAATACGAGAGGGGCCATTGCCGATTGCCGATGGCGGATTGCCGATTTGTCGAACCATCCGACTTCGCGTTGGGGCGATTCGATTCAAATGAACTTTATCAATCGGCAGTTGGAAATCGGCAATCGCCAATCCCGATCACCGAATGGTACGAGAACCGCGCCGAGGGAATCGAACAGGGATTTACTATCCACCAGAGACCAGGTCGTCGGAGCCACGCAGAAGGCGATGACTCTTTACGTCTTGTTGTTTCGCTCGCAGGCAGCTTGCGAGCGCGAGGTGTAAATGAGGGTCGAAGTATCGAGTTGACTGATGCGCTGGGTAAAGCGGCTTTGACCTACAGCGGTCTAACGGCAGTGGACGCCGATAGTAAACAGCTTTCATCACACATGGAGGTTAGCGACGATGGGAGCGAAATCGTTCTGGTAGTCACCGATAAGAACGCGCGTTATCCCATCGTCATTGATCCGATCGTTGCGTCGATAGAAAAGATCCTCGATGCAAGTACGAGCTTTCAGGAAGTAAATTCGCAATTCGGCTTTGCTATCCTGATGCTGGTCGTGTCTATGCCTTCACTCGAACCGGGTCATCGTGGTCCACCCCGGTTTCTTTTAACGGAGGAATAGACGCCAATTTGCGCTGTGGGTTCAGCGTTGCCATTAAGGGCGACAGGATGGTTTATGGCTGTCCTGGAATCTCGGGAAACATCGGCAAAGCCTTCTTCTTTGATTTCAACACAAATTCTCTGATAGACCTGTTTACACCCGGAATATCCTCGGGAGCTAACTTCGGCACCACCGTCGCCATAACTAACGACGACATAGTGGTGGGTGCTCCTAACTCTAGCTTCGGTTCATTGCCACAAGCGGGTCGAGCGGTCGTGTTCACCGACCTGCACGACGGGACCGCACCTTTTATAACAACGCTCAACTCGGTATCTCCAGGTAGCAATTTACAATTTGGTTCAAGCGTTGCCATCGATGGCGATACGTTAGTTGTCGCAGTCATTCGTCCGTTGCAATCTATGGGGTACCTCGAGGTCTTTGCTCGACATCCAACGCACGGCTGGGAATGGGAACAAAACATCACTAACTCCGAAGTCAGTCATACATTCGCACAGTCGGTAGCGCTGAGCAAAAACTTCATGGTGGTGGGTTCGCCGGGTGACGATGAGAGAGGCGTCGATGCGGGAGCAGCCTACGTATTTGAGCGTGGCGCAAATGGTCTCTGGACTCAAAAACAGAAGATCATGGCCAGCGATGCGAGGACTCTTGATCGTTTCAGTACTTACGCCGTCAAAACAACACGATCGTGATTGGATCCTATTCGCAGGACGCCGGCTTTGCAGATGTTAATGATGATAGAGGTGCCGCTTATATTTTTACCCCTACAAATGGGATCTGGTCAGAGCAGAGGAGAATCAGAGTAGCGACATTCGACGGAGCCGCACCTGGCAATCACTTCGGCATGGGCGTGGATATTAGCGGCGATTCCGTCATCGTCGGCGCACGTTTTGGACCAGCGAACGACGGCACCGCCAGGACCGGCGCAGCATACGTCTATCGCCTCGATTGTGTTCCGCCAAGTGACGTCACGGTCGTTAGCGGTACGCAACCGCCCTCACCAGATGGCGTTGTGTGTCCGGGACAAAGGGTTGTTCTCTCTGCCACTACGCACGTTAGTTTTTCCGTGCCTATTAGTCATCAATGGCGAAAAAATGGAGTCAACATTCCGCAAGCGACTAACAGCACTTACGTGATCCAAAGTCTAAGCACAGGCGACGTCGGTACTTACGACGATATCGTGAGTACTGCGTGCGGAAACGTTCCTTCGAACCCAGTAGTTCTTAACATCCACACCTTCAGTCTTAATCCAACGAGCCAGAACTTCGGCGCGTCGGGGAGCAATGGTGTCGTAGCGGTGAATTCGACCGGTACATGTAATACGTGGACCGCAGTCAGCAATAACTCATTCATTACCGTTACTGGAACAACCACGGGGACTGTTAGTTTTTCAGTCGCTGCCAACCCAAACGCCAGCCAGCGCACGGGAAGCATCACCATTGCCGGTCAAACTTTCTCAATCACGCAGGATGGCCTGGCCCCTCCAGCG
>QHXL01000475.1:0-4947 GCA_003222935.1 Acidobacteriota bacterium | reverse complement strand
GTCGAAGACTGCACGTCAGTCACGCTGACCGTTAACCGCAGCGGCAACACGGCTAGTGCAGCAAGTGTGAATTACGCAACTGCCGACGTCACCGCAAGCGAACGTCGCGACTACATTACTGCTCTCGGAACGCTGACTTTTGCGCCCGGAGAAACCTCGAAGACTTTTGCGGTACTCATCAATGAAGACTCACACGCTGAAGGAACTGAGATCTTCAATGTTAGTTTGAGTAACCCGTTTGGTTTCAATCTTGGTTCTCCGGCAACAGCTACGGTAACGATCACTGACGACAGTTCTGAATCAACCTCAAATGTAATTGACGATCCACAGTCGTTTGTCTGCCAGCACTATCACGACTTTCTCAACCGGGCACCGGACGCGAGTGGCCTGGCTTTTTGGACCAACGAGATCACTTCCTGTGGTACGAACCAGGGATGTATCGACGTGAAGCGAATCAACGTGTCTGCGGCCTATTTTCTGTCGATTGAATTCCAGCAGACTGGATATCTCGTCGAGCGGATCTACAAAACCTCTTATGGGAGTGCGAGCGGCACTTCAACCCTCAACGGTACTCACCAACTCCCTGTTCCGTCTGTGCGGTTTATTGAGTTCCTTTCCGACACTCAGAAGATTGGCCAGGGCGTGATCGTGGGCCAGGCCGGTTGGGAACAAGTGCTGGAATCTAACAAACAAGCTTTCGCTGCTGAGTTTGTTCAGCGTGCTCGCTTCACTACAGCATTCCCAAACTCGATGACGGTGGCACAGTTTGTTGATGCCTTGAACGCCAACGCCGGAAATCCACTCTCAACAACAGAACGCAATCAGTTAGTTAATAGCGGCGTGACGCGCGCGCAAATCTTGCGAGCAGTGGCGGACGATTCTGACTTATTCAATGGCGAATCGAGCCGCGCTTTCGTGCTGATGCAATACTTTGGCTACCTGCGACGCAATCCTAACGATCCCCAGGATAGCGACTACACCGGCTTCGACTTTTGGCTGACCAAGCTCAACCAGTTCAACGGCAACTTTCAAAATGCCGAGATGGTCAAGGCCTTCCTTGCGTCCGGTGAGTTTCGTGGCCGCTTTGGTCCTTAGTCCAAATGAAACTTCTGCACTCAGACGTACACAACTCCTCCTGATCGTTTCATTACAAGGACATTAGAGATGTTGAAACGCTTCTTTACTTCGTTTCCATTTTTGAGTACGCGAATCAAGTTTGGGTTATTCGCTGTTTGCCTGGTAGCCGCTTTGTCGCTCCCCGGTGGATTTAGAACGGCGATCTCCGATTCTCACCAGCACGTTAAGAACGTTGGACCATTAAGAGTCGCTAATCTTGAAGGCTCGGCGGCATCCCAGTATCTGGAACACTCCTCTGATGGAGAAGCATTGCGCTCCGCGGTGCGGCTAGCTCGGTACGGGATAACACAGGGGAAGAGTGAGTCTCATATCGCAATCAGCCACGATCAGAACCTCGCGACCGAATTTGGAGAACAGAGCCTGGCGGTCAGTTCCACGAACGATGAACAAGGTGATGCGAATTCGTGGCGACTTGAGCTACAGCTGAAGTCGATTGGCTACGGCAAAGAGTTGCTTGAGGCTCCAGGAGTTTTGTCACGCAACGTGAATGGCACCCGGATGGAGTACCAGCGTGTTGGATTGGTTGAGTGGTACGAAAATGGACCTGACGGAATAGAACAGTCATTCAAGATTCTCAGGCGGCCATCTCAACCCGTGGCGGGAAATGAACCGTTGCGTCTTGCTCTCAGTGTTACAGGCGACTTGCGCGCGCGTCTGAAATCTGAAGGGACCGACATCGAATTCACGAACGCACGCGGTCAGCACGTCTTGAACTACAGCAAACTCGCGGCTAATGACGCCACGGGGCGGACCCTGGCTGCGCACATGGAAACTGACGCAAACGGAAAACGAATTCAGCTTGTCGTGAATGATAAAGACGCGGTTTATCCGATTGTCATTGATCCATTCATGTGGACTCATACCCGGTTGGTCGCAAGTGATGGTGGGAAGGGGGATTACTTTGGCAATTCCGTAGCTATTAGCGGTAATACGGCGGTCGTTGGCGCTGTTCACGATTCCTACATAAGCGGGACACCGGGAGTTGTATATGTATTTGTCCGTAACGATATTAACTGGACACAACAAGCGCGGCTCCGGACAAATGATGTCGGCGCACAAGGCGGTCAATTCGGCTGTTCAGTTTCAATCAGCGGCAACACGATCGTTGTCGGCGCGAAGTACATGGATGTCGATCAACCGGCTGGTACGAACCGCGCGCAAGGTGCGGTTTATGTGTTTAATCGCGCCGGTGTGACGTGGTCAGCGCCAATCCGATTAACCGCTAGTGATGGCCGATCACTGCGCTACTTTGGTTCTACAGTGGCCATTAGTGGAGAGACAGTCATTGTTGGGAGTGCTGATAACGCGGCATATGTCTTCGCAAGCACTGCCGGTGCATGGTCGCAGCAACAGAAGTTGACGCAAAGCGATGCCGCTCCAGGAAGCTATTTCGGATATGTCGTGGCCATCAGTGGTGAAACCGCCATCGTCTCTGGCGGTCACAATCCGTTGCCGACTCCAGCGGGAGAAACTTATGGAATCGGTTCGGTCTATGTGTTCGTTCGCTCGGGAACGGTCTGGACCCAACAGGACCAACTATTCCAGGGTGATCGGATTCTTGGAGATGCGTTTGGTAGCTCAATAGGTATTAGCCGCAATACAGCGATCGTCAGTTATTACAATGGGAGGAACAATCTGGAGCACCCAACACGACATGGTGCGTATGTCTTTTTTCGCACCGGATCCACGTGGGCACTACAGGCAAAAATCACGAGTGGAATTTCGCAGAGGGCCGATTCTCGTGTCGGCGTCGGCGTCGATAACGATACGGCCATTGTCGGATATTCGGGAGGATACGATCGTGGTCCACTTGAGGGATCGGCATACATTTTTGAGCGACAAGGCGGAACCTGGACGGGTTCGGGGAGAGTTCAACCACCTGTCGTGCCAACTCCGGGCGGGTTCGGCAGCAGTGTGGCTATCAATGGTGAGTCTTCAATTGTAGGTGCACCGGACGACAAGGTTGGCTCAAACATCAGTCAGGGCACTGTTCATATCTTTCGGAATGGTGATGGCGATGGCGACGCGCTACCAGATAGCTGGGAAACGAGTGGCTTCACAGTCGATAGTGGAGGAGACGTAGTGGGAGTGGGGCACTGGGAGCAGATCCGAGGCACAAGGATATTTTCGTTCATGCAGCTTCGATGAAGACTGGACCATCAGGAAATGTTCTTAAACTCAGTGCAAGAGCCGTGAAAATGGTTAGCGATTCCTTTGCCGTCGCTCCCGTGGAAAACCCGGACGGCAAGAAAGGTATTCGTCTTCATGTCGACCTTGGTCCCAATTCGATCATGAATCCGGTGACAGGAGCCAAATGGGGTTCCCTATCGCGCTCGATCGAAGTGCCGTTTCTGTCAACAGTTGGAACCGGGGTCGTGACTGATCCCGATTTCGATTGGACTGCAATTGATGCGATCAAAGCTGTCGCTTTTGGAACCTCGCGCAGGAGACCGGCGTTCCACTATGCGCTATTTTGCAACAGGCTGTCTGATCGAAACCTTGATGGCTTATCACGAGGCTTTGGAGCTGCTGATCTCATATATATGTTTGGCGTTTACCACTACTCGGATGGTAGTCCTCGAGCTGCTCCCGATCTCGAAAAGGCCCTCGTTTTCATGCACGAGCTCGGTCACAATTTGGGACTAGAGCATGGCGGTACCGACAATATCAATTTCAAACCAAACTATCTGAGCCTGATGAACTATCGTTACAGTTATGATGGTCTACTGAGCAAGAACAAAAGGCAGCGAAAGATTGACTATTCGAGACTCGCCCTCCAACCCTTGAATGAGCGTGTTCTCAGTGAGGCTATTGGAATCAGTGATCCTGACGGACATCTCGGCACCTGGGATGTTTTAACTCGTGCGACCTCACCTGTAGGTTTCAATAAGTGTGTCAGCAATCCGAACAACTACTACAAGATCTTCCTACCCGATCCAGCGCTCGACTGGAACTGTGATGGACTCAAAACGCCCGGCGCGGTTGCAGGAGACGTTAACGGCGACGGTGTCTGCATCAGTGCTGGGCCAGACAAAGTAATAAACGCCGCATCACTCGGTGGCGACGATGAACTTAGAAGTGATGGCTTTGACAAGTTAATCAATTCCGGACCGAATCGAGTTTGTGAGAGCACTGCGACTGGAGATGACGTGCAGTCAAATTCAGTAGGTTTTGCCGAACCCGACTTATTGCTGGGATTCAATGATTGGCCTGCGCTGATATTCGACGGAGGTGGAATATTGGGAGCCTCCATTCCACCGGTGCCTGTAATGATAACTACGGTTAACGAGTTGCCGGCAGACGAGGTTCGGCAAAAGACTCCTCCTGAATTGCTTGATGAGAATGAATCAGCGCCACTTGATGAAGTTACAGTTTCTGCACAAGTGGGATCTGCGCCACTCACCGTCAGCTTTGATGGCAGCGCGTCAACTGCAACCAATGGAACCATCGTCGACTGGAAATGGGAGTTTGGCGATGAAACGAGTGGATCCGGTGCAACCTCTACGCATACCTACAACTCGCCTGGTGAGTACTACGCGAGTTTGACGGTAACCGATAGCAATGGCCAGGTGAACCTGGTCCCACTGCTCTATCTGATCGAAGTTACGGAACCAACCCCAACTCCTACTCCTACACCCATTCCGACACCTACACCCGTTCCGACGCCAATACCGCCACAACCAGGTCGGCAGATAGTCAAAGTGGCCGATGGTTCAGATAACTTTGGAGTTCTTGATCCTCCCCAGGTTAACAACGATCGAGTTGTTCTCTTTGGTGCCGCGTATGCCATTAGTCCTAACGGATGTAGTG
>QHXL01000474.1:3752-7021 GCA_003222935.1 Acidobacteriota bacterium | reverse complement strand
AGTGGGTAAAGAACAACTTGAGTAATCCAGCCGTACGGATTTTGGATGCTCGAGCTCCGCAGTTTTACTCGGGCGCGGAACAGGGTCGAATGCCAAGAGCCGGACGCATTCCCGGTGCGCAAAACATACCTTTTTCGAGCCTGGTCGAAGAATCGAATAACTTTAAGTCGGCGAATGTGTTGCGGGATCTCTTTAGTCATGCAGAAGTGAAACCAAAGACAACGGTTGCCACCTATTGTCACATCGGTCAGCAAGCAAGTTTACTTTACTTCGTCGCGCGCTATCTAGGCTACGACGCACATGTTTACGATGGATCGTTTGAGGAGTGGAGTAGTAAACCAGAGTTGCCGGTGGAGAAAACTAAATCTCCTTCACCCAACTGACTATCTCATCCAGCGCCGCGTTGTAAATCTCTTCCTGTGTCTTACCAAACTTCTTTGGCGCTTTCAGTGAATGATCGCCACCTTCGACGGCGTAGATTCTCGCTGGTAGTTTCAGTGCCTTAATGAATGGCCGAATCTCGTCAACAGTGCCCAGTGAATCGCGAGTTCCTTGCACGAAGAGCATCGGCATTTTGATGTTGGGAAGATGTTCGACCCGCAACTTTGACGGATTTCCGGGCGGGTGTAAGGGATATCCGAGAAAGACAAGACCAGCAATCTTCCCGGCTAACGAGTCTTCCTTTTCGCAGGCTTCCGCTGCAACTTGGGATGCGATGCGGCCACCCATCGACTTCCCGCCAATCACCAGACGGTTCCCTTGCAGGCCTTTCTGTTTCAACGCAGTCTCCATCACAGCACGAATGCAGGCTTCGAGCTTTGCCTTTGAATCCGGAACACTTTTTCCTAGTTCGGTGTAAACGAAGTTGAAAGTCATCGCATCGAGTCCGCGCTCGGCGAGTCCACTGGCAAACAATTGCATGAAGCTGCTTGTCTGGTTCGCCCCGGCACCGTGACCAAGAATAATCGTTACGCCGAGACGAGACTTTTTAGCTGCGAGATAGAGTAAAGCTGTGACCTTATCGTTTGCGTTTACCGCGACTGAGAGTTCCTGGGCCATGTCAACTAAGTATCGCGCTTACACGAGCGATTGCAAGCGCTCACGCTTCTTGCTCCAACATGTTAAGTGCATCGGTCAGTTCATTATGAAACCTCTTGGCGACACCCGCTTGAACGTCTGGCGAACTCTTCGAGAACCATGCGAGTTTGCCATCGGCACGCTTCCTTCCGCGTTCCGCGTAGATTGCCCTGAGCAACAGTGCATCGAAATCGGGATCGGCTGACGAGACAACTATTGTGGCCAGCGCATTAGTCACAACCGGACTCCCGCCGCCATGTTGCACGGATGTGGACCACACCGCGTCGCGCACGGGACGGCTCCGACTGTTCACATCGAGTCCGGTTTCGCTGAGGATCTTCGCAGCCAGCAGGTCGTAGTGAGTTCTCTTGATGAATTCATGTTGCGCAGCCTGGAAAGCAGCGGTTTCAGTAGATGCAATTTGTTTCCATCTAGCTGTAAACGGCGCCGTACCCGGTTGGAGATTCGAGAACTCAGTACGCCACGGGAAATCCGTCTGCGAAACAAATCTTTTGACAGTGCCAGTCTTGGTCGCCATCTGATAAGAGCCGTAAGAGACACCGCCCGGATCGCCAGAGCCAGTCGAGACTGTGCCTGGCCCTCTCCCGCTCGTTTCGTACTTCGCGGAAAGATTTCCCAACTCAAAGGCTGCGGCAGCACCAATAGCTCCAGCCGATGTTGAGGGCTGGTTAACGCTTGTCGGCAGTGGAAAAGGCTGAGTAACGGCGGTTGAAAACTCATCGGGGATAAGCAAGACATCGCCAACTTTCAGCATGTTTGGATTCGCTTTGAAACGGGGATTTGAGTTGAGCAGTTGAGTGAGCGTCATCGCGTTTAGCTTCGCAATTCGCGCCAACGTATCACCAGTCTTAACTTTGTAATTCATGACAAAACACCTTTGAGTAAAGTTTCTGTACAACCAAGAAGCACAAATCGCGGGGGTGATGATATGAGCTTGTTGTGAATTGAGACTCGGACGAGGTCGGAAGATAGTAGTCAAGCCGTGGAAGTCGCGTCAATCTATTTAGGGTGAAGACACGGTCCCCTGGCTTAACAATAAACCCGCGCGACTCGCGGTCCGATACCGCAGGTGACTTCGTAGGAAAGCGTCCCGGCTATTCGTGCCAGATCTTCGGGGGAAATCGAAAGTTCGGGCGCTTGTGAGTCCGAACCCAGCAGCACTACGCGGTCGTTGACTTCAACGCCAGGAACATCCGTCACATCTATCAAGGTCAAGTCCATCGAGATTCGGCCAACGACCGGAGCGTACGTTCCATGAACAATGACTTTCGCACGGTTAGAGAGTCCACGCATAAAGCCATCGTGATAACCGATTGGCAAAGTACCGATCAACGTTTTTCGTGAGGCTTCAAAGGTGCAACCATATCCGATGGTTTCGCCGGCCGGCACCCACTTCAAAAGGCTAATCCGCGAGTAAAGTGACATCACCTGCACCAGTCCCGCGTCGTTGACTGATGAAGGCAAAACATCTCGCCATAGTCCGTACAGCACGCCCCCTGGTCTAACCATATTTCCCCAGGCTTCACGATATCCGTAGATGGCAGCCGAATTTCCGAGATGTAAGTGTGTCGGCCGATAACCATGCTCGCGAAATAGTGTGACAGCATCGTCGAAGCGACGGACTTGATCCTTCGTCAGTGGCTGGCAGGCGTCGTCGTCAGCCGCGGCAAGGTGAGTCATGAGTCCATCGACACGAACGTTACGAAACTCCTTTAGACGATCTACAAACTCCCCAAGCTGATCGAAGCGAATGCCGAGACGACCCATTCCCGTATCGAGCTTGAGGTGAACATCGGCAATCACCCCGGCTTGGCGAGCAGCTTGATCCATCGCCGCAAACATATCGAGTCGATAGACAACCGGGCTTATGCGTTGCTGAACACATAAGTCTGCTTGTCCGGACCAAAAACCACCCAGCGAAAGAATCGACTGAGTAATGCCGGCTGAACGCAATTCAATTCCCTCTTCAGGTAGTGCGACTCCAAACCAATCGGCACCTTCCCGGGCCAATCGACGAGCACACTCGACAGCACCGTGTCCGTAAGCGTTGGCCTTAACTACCGCCATCACTTTCGCGACCGTGGCCACGCGTTGTTTGACCGAATTGAAGTTTGCAGCAAGATTATCGAGATTGATCTCGGCCCAGGTCGGACGTTGAAATCTAATCTCAG
>QHXL01000474.1:0-3704 GCA_003222935.1 Acidobacteriota bacterium | reverse complement strand
TCAGTTAAAGATGCCATTAAGGAAAACGCTTCTCCATTTATTTTGAACGTAGAATACCGCAGCGCAGTCGAGTATGGCCAAATGTCCGATATGCTTTGTTTAGCTTGTCGCGCGATATCTCAGCTAAGACCCTCGATAGCTCACGTCACGACAAGCTAAAGCATATCGGACATTAAAGGACGCCCACGCCCCAGTGAAGATCCTGCTATTATCGGTTCCACGATCAATGTTTCACTCCAAGTCAAAAGCACTCATTCGGGCGTTGACCATAACAATCACGGCGTTGAGTGTGTCCAGTGTCTTCGCAGTGACTTGTCCAAAAACCGTGGTCCAGAAAGATGCCTGGGTGCTCAAAAATGTGAATCAGCTCCTGCTGAAAGCGCGCGGCGCTTACGAAGAGGAAAAACTGGAAAAGGCTTATGATCGCGAGCTTGATCGTTTATCCCTGGCTATGAAGCAATGCCGGATGTCTGAAGAGGCGAGCTTTGTTGAGCGATATCCGAACTTTGTCGAATATGTGAGGGTCCTGTCCCTCGAGCATCAGCCAGGTCATGAGCTTGGCTTTGAAGTAACTGATCGTATCTATTTCGAAGAGACAAAAGAGCATGTCACCATTCCTGAGTTTCTTTTGACTCCAAGTTTTCTGCGGGCGGTCAAGTGGCATGAAACTTTGGACCAGGCAAAGTCAATACTCAGCGAGTTGAACGCCACTCGCTCGCCGGAAGATAAACTCCTCTACTTCAGTTACGAATCACGACACCTTGGCACCCCGGACAACGATTTCAGTTACCGCAGACTCCTGATTGTAGTTCCGGGAAACGTTGCGCGAAATGAACCAGAAAAGTGGGTGCAGTTTGGTATTCCGGATCCAAAGTCAAAAGTACCCATTCGAAACCTGTCTGTCGTTTCTGTTGTAAGAGGACCAGGCGAAACGGCTAATACCTATTTCAAGGACTATTTTCGAACGTACCGACGCAACGGAACGATTACGGTAAAGGGTCGCTGGGAATTAGGCCAAGGCGACGACAACTGCCTTAAATGTCATAAGAGTGGACTGCTTCCGATTTTCCCTGAAGACGGCAGCGTTAGTGCGAATGAGAAGGCGGTTGTTGAGGAGGTTAATAAGAGGTTTTCAACTTATGTAACTCCGCGCTTCGGTAAGTATTTCGATACATCAAAACTTGGGCCTGGACTTGGTTCAAATCGGACCAACGTTAATGGGAATCATGCGTCACTTGCTATGAGTTGTGCAGCGTGTCACCAACCGAACGGGCTCGGCTCGCTGAACTGGCCAATGGATTCGGTTTTGATTGGTTCATTTGTCCAGGGAGGAAGGATGCCATTCGGGACAACACTCCGGGGCGCGGAGCGAGTTGAACTCTATCAACAGCTGATCGACGACTACTTCGCGATAGATGACAAGCATCCAGGGATCTTAAAAAGCTGGCTGCTGGGACGAAGTCAATAATGTCCGATATGCTTTAGCTTGTCGTGACTTGCCAGGAAGAATTTTGAGCAAAGGTAGCAATTGAATTTCACGCGAAACAGTTTGGGGTTTCCGGAAGCTTCTTACTAACGTCACGACAAGCTAAAGCATATCGGACAGCAAACACACGAGGATAAAAATGCGAGCTGGAAAACTGACGATAACGGTTCTCTTCGTAATAGCACTGATTATTCCTGTTGGCTGCAAACGCACCAATTCTCTTTCCACTAATTCAGCGAAACCAGGAGCAGAGCCTGCGGAAACCGGTGTTGAGAAAGTTAAACCTGCACCCGGCACCGGCAACGTTCAGGGAAAGGTCTACTACAACAGTAAGCCAGCCGAGAATATTGAAGTGAAGTTGTGCGAAACCTTTTCACGTTTTGTTGGCGGTTGCGGTGGTAAGACTTTTACAGCAAAAACCGACAACGACGGCGAGTATGTGATCGCGAATGTTCCGCCGATGAAGTATCAAGCGCTGCTTGCACGCGTATTCGACACCGATTCGTCGATCTTTGCGACTGAAGGCATCGCCGGTATCGGCGCAGCGTCCTACGATGTCACCCCAGACAAAACTATCTTCGTGAGAACGACTCGATCTGAAAACTACCAACCCGAAGGCTTCAGAATCAGTCAGCACAAAAGGTTTAGAAATGAAGTGGACCGACTATCCTGACGCGAGCTACTACAAGATAAGCATCTACCCAAACGACCATTTGGTCACCGCACAGTATGTGAATCAGCGAGTAGACGGAACGACATTTAAAGTCGAGAAGCCGCTGCAAAAAGGTGAGTATCGATGGAAGGTTGAAGCTTACAACGGCGAGGATCGAAAGCTTTCAGAAAGCGCCGACCAAATCACCTTCACCATTACAGACGGCGGGTGAGCCGTGCTAAAACGGGAGGAGCAGGCGCAGTGGGAAGGAGTTGGCGCAATGCAGCAGTAGCAAGTGACGCCTTGGGGGTTATACATTTTTTCTCGACTAAATTGCAGGCCGAGGCGTCAAAGAGCTGAACCTCCCCGTTCAGACCCATCAAGACACGCGCTGTGAAACCACAAAATCCAAAACTCCGCAGGTTTACTTCCCTTCTTTGCATCGCAGTAGTCATTTGCATTGCGAGCATCATCATTGCAAAGGGTCAGGACACCCGAACTCGCCGTACCGAGAATCAAACTCCGCCTGAACCTCAAAACCTCGACATCATCAAAGTCGATTCAAACCTGGTAAGGGTACCTGTGATCGTTAGCGATCGCGAAGGTCGGTATGTCCCGAATCTCACCGTGGAGAAGTTCAAGCTCTTCGACAATAGTGCCGAACAGAAAATCACTTACTTCGACGCTGCCGCCGAACCTTTGAATATCGGCTTGTTGCTGGATACGAGCAGAAGCACAGAAGGCTCGCTGGACGATATTCGTAAAGCCGCGAAAAACTTTATCAGGGAGCTGCGGCCGCAAGACCGCGCGATGATTGTCAGCTTCGACTATGCCGTTCACATGCTGTGTGAGCTAACGAATGACCGGAAAGTACTTGAGAACGCAATTCAGGAAGCGAAGGTTGGAAAGTATTTCGGGACGCTGTTGAACGACGCGGTCGCTGAAGTCGCGAATAAGGCGTTCAAGCAGATCACGGGACGAAAGGCGATCATCCTATTGAGCGACGGCCAGGACGCCGGCAGTATCGTTTTGACTGATGAACTACTCTCAGAACAATCAGAGTCAGATACGATGGTCTATTCGATCTACTACGCGTCGGATTTTCGTCCATTTGGAAACGGTGATCGAGATTTTCCCAGGCGCCGCGGGATCTTCAGGGGCCGTGGCAGAATCTTCAATCTCGCGGATCCCCAAAGACCTGGTCCCCGAGATCAGCGACGAAATGGATCCAGAGTAGATGGGGCGGAGTTTCTCCAAGAACTTGCAGAGATTACGGCAGGCCGGTTTTACCAAAGTAACAAAGAGGATTTGAAGAAGACCTTCGGATTGATAACAGAAGAACTGCGCTATCAGTATCGACTCGGTTTCTACCCAGGTGAGATTCACAAGGATGGCAGCATGCACCAGTTGCGAGTCAAAGTTGATATACCGAACGTCGCAGTGAGGGCCCGCCAACAGTATCGAGCACAGTGACATTCGATGTCCGATATGTTTTAAAGCCTCTTGCAAAGTCAGCAGTAGGAGAAAAAAGAACTCTGGTCTAGTACAAGTAAGGAAGGGCGGTTT
>QHXL01000473.1 GCA_003222935.1 Acidobacteriota bacterium | reverse complement strand
TTGAATCACGCACCTACGCCTACGTGCGGGGGACGCCGATCCGTTATTACACGCCGCAACTTGAGCCGGCCCCTACAAACGGCGAAGCCCAAAGTCTGAAAGGCCGGAAAATCCTGTTCTTGACTGATGAGCCTGATCGCTGGTTGGCGCTCGAAGCCTCAGGAGCTCTCGCGCCATTTGACTACCAGATAGTTTGCCCCTCGAGTTTCGAAATACCGAAATTCTTGTCAGTCGATGTGACGTCTGAAGATGCGCTTCAGCGCTCGTTGCAGAACTTGGGCAGAGTCGAGTTCGATACCCTGATCGCGATCAAAACTCTGAAAGATTGCCCTCACGAAACGCTCCTGGTGAACAGCCTTGAGAGTGAAGTCGTTTGGCTCGATCTGCTGTTTGCTGTCTGTCGCCAACATTACGAGCAACTTCGAAGTAAGAACATTGAGATCGTTACTCTCTGTCAGGGTGCATACCAAAATGGCCAGCTCCATCCCTACACCGGTCTGGTGTCGGGTTTCATGAAATCGCTCTCGAGGGAGTTGGACGGTCCTGTCTGCCGGGCCATCAATACAGATGAGATCAATTTGTACACGGCGTTACATCAGGTCGAGATGGAACTTGGCCATGCCGGGCCCGAGGTCGAGGTTTGTTACCAGGATGGCGCCCGGAGTACGTTCACGCTCACGCCGGTAGAAAGTCTGACCAAAGACGATCAGCCTTGCCTCGATTCGAACTCGGTCGTGATCGCCACCGGCGGCGCCCGGGGTGTCACAGCAGTCCTGGTTGAAGAATTACTCAGAAGATTTGGCTGTCAGGTAATTGCTTTGGGCCGTACGGATCCTTCCTTGGCGCCCGAAAGTGTTCTGAGTATGGATGAGCAAGCTCTCAGGGACTATGAACCTCAGTTTTACAAAAACGAACTCGCTCGAGATAAAAGCAAAAAGATTACAGATTTGAAGCGAGAGTATTTATCGTACCGCGCCGCTAATGAAGTGTGCCAAATCGGAAAGCGATTACAAGCGATTTCCGGACAATATGAATATCAAAGAGTTGACATAACCAACGAAGAAGCAATCGACCAGGCGGTTAAGCGCGTTTATCAGAAGTACGGCAAAGTCGATTTGGTGCTCCATGGCGCCGGCATTCAAGTCTCCACGGCCCTTACCAAGAAATCTCTTTCCAACTTTCGCAGTATTGTAGCCACTAAATTGGGTGGCCTGAGCCATCTGTACAAGGCTTGCAACAAGTATGGTGCAGGAGGGCGAACTCATTATCACATTCTCACCTCGGCATTCAGCTATATGGGAAATGACGGCCAACCAGACTACGGCGCAGCTAACGAAGCGATGGCCCGGATTGGCGCTTGTATGAACTCTCGCGACGCGGCGACTCACTGGTCGTCAATGGCATGGCTTGGTTGGGCGGGAATAGGCATGACCCGCGACCCCGAATTTGCCGCGCTGGCTGCCTCGCGACGACTTAGAGGTGTCACGAAGGAAGAAGGACAAGAGATATTTTCCGCGATGATGAATGGCGCGCCAACCACCTCTATTAATGTTCTGCTGGCGGACGGCGAAATCGATTACTACAAAGTCGCGATTCAAGCTACGCCGAAGAACGTCGCAGCGCCTGCAATCGTTACTAACCTACGAAACTCCGAGGTAACCGAGCGGGAGATCTCAGTTGAGAGCGCTCCATACTTGACCCAGCATCTGGTAGGTGGGATCCCGACTCTCCCGGGCGCGCTGATCATCGATCTCGTTGCCCAGGCAGCATTCCAACTTCGACCCGATCTGAAGATCATTTCCTTCGAACAAGCATTCTTCCGCAAGTTCATAAAAGTGTTCCCGAACCGCAAAGCGCGATTCCGCACCGAGTCGCAAATCGTTTCAGAGGACGATCGCGAGACAGTCGTCAAGGTCAGCGTTCTGTCTGATTTTGTGCATGGCAGTGGGTTAGTTCTGCAAAAGGACATTCTCCAGCACGACAGCTTGGTCAGAATGTCGTCCACTCCGTTACCGTCCTCCAAGTTGCCCGACCTGAATGGATTCGAAGGGCGGCGCTCGGTTGATCCATACCCGCTCGAGGGATCTCCGATCCAACTCAGTGGGTCGTTCGACGCGATGAAAAACCTGACTATCGGTGGAGACGAACGGCGGGCCGATTTTAAGTTTGCAGATCTCGATGGCGTCGGTTCGGAGTCCCGCCCGATGTTGTCGAAGGTGGTGCTAATGGATTCACTGATGAGATTCGGTGTGATTCAGTCACCGCATGATAACTCCATCCCAGTCTTCGTACCGGAGATGTGCGATGTAATGAAGGTGTATTTCGACTTCGCAAACTTCGACATCACGCAGCTGGCCGAACCTGTGACTTTCTCGGGCGTTAATCCGCGCCCCGATGGAGATCTACTTCACATGGGCCCGGTAGCCGCAATCGATCCAAAGGGAAATGCGCTGCTGTTCGTCGAACACGGCGTCTGTCGCAGATTTGGAGAGGTAAAAAATGGTCAGGCGCAATAGCTCCAGCGCGGATTCGGTGCTTGGCGCGGACTGCAAGGTGGCGTCGCTGGATTCGTGTGAATTGCAGGATCGGGACTACACCGATCATTTGTCGGTTGATGAAAGAATGAAGTACAGGGCACTACCAAGCGAAACTCGAAAAAACGAATGGCTGGCTGGCCGTCTCGCGGCGAAATATATTTTCCTCAACTGGCTAGAAGCACCAGTTGCACAAGACCAACCATGGAGGCCTTCTCTTTCGCAGCTCTCGTCAGATTCCCTCGGTCATTATCCATCGTGGATGTATCAGCAGGTCGAGGTGGTAACCGCAGGAGCACAACCAAGCCTCTTCTGGTGTGGGAAAACGCGGCCGGAGAGTGTTTCTTTGTCGCATTCAAGCGGCACCTCATGCGCCTCCCTGACATTTCGCGCCACTACCGCGATTGACATTGAAAACACTGCTCCAAGAGTGGGCGCGTTTCATCGAATCAACTTTTCGGATGCGGAACGACGCTGGGCCATTACCGCGCCCAGGTTCAGATCGGATTGGTTTTTCACTTTCTTGTGGACGCTCAAAGAGTCTGTCTTGAAACTAGGTTGCTTTGCGCAGGCCAGCATCTGG
>QHXL01000450.1:3312-3509 GCA_003222935.1 Acidobacteriota bacterium | reverse complement strand
CGAAGAACACCTAACACCAGTTCATGACAAAGTCCTCGATCGTTTGGTTCAAGTCGATGATCATCGGCAGCAAGTAGTACAGACGAAAAAACACCTGCTTCAACTTTCTGAAGAACTTCGAAGGCGGCCCAGCGCGCTGGTGAAACTTTATTCCTGGCCAAGACGATCGCCAACTTTCAAATGCATTCCGTTAAGAA
>QHXL01000450.1:0-3285 GCA_003222935.1 Acidobacteriota bacterium | reverse complement strand
TAAGAAAGTCACGCGCCGACATGCGACGTTTCGCTTCCGGTTGCACTTCGACGAGACGAAGTACGGTGTCTCCTCCGCATTTTACGACCAGCTCATCACCCCGACATACGAGTACCTCTCCAGCAACACCTTCAGTTGAGGGAACGGCTGATTCGGCACTCCAAATCGTCAACCCTTTAGTAAATCCCGCGGCGTTGTAAGTAGTGTGAGCGTTTGGCCACGGCTGGAATGCGCGGATTCGCTGGTCGATTTCCTGCGCAGTCTGGTGCCAATTGATCAGGCCGCCTTCTTTCGTGAGTATCGGAGCAAACGTGGCTTCGGAGTCGTCTTGTTTGCGAGGTGTGATTTGGTCCAACTGCGAAAGTGTTTGACTTAATAGTTCGGCGCCGTCTTCAGAAAGGCGAGCCATCAGCTCAGTGGCAGTTTCACGTTCATGTATTGCGGTCGAGCGCTGCATCAGAATTGGTCCCGTGTCCAAGGTAGGCTCGATGAACATTGTCGTCACGCCTGTTTGAGCGTCACCGTTTGCGATGGCCCAGTTGACGGGTGACGCGCCGCGATAGAGTGGCAAAAGTGAAAAGTGGACGTTTATGCAGCCTTTTCGCGGTGTGGTTAAAAACTCAGCGGGTAGAATTCGACCATAAGCCACAACAATCGCAACGTCCGCCTCGTGTGAAGCGAATAGCAGCTTACTTTCGTCGGTTTTGAGTTTGGTTGGCTGATGAACGGGCAGGTTATGCTGAAGTGCGAACTCTTTAACCGGAGAAAACGTTATCTTGTGGCCGCGACCGGCTGGTCGATCGGGTTGAGTCCAAACTGCAACAACCTCGTGGCCATCGTCAACGCAGCGACGAAGTGTTGGAACGGCAGCCGCCGGAGTACCCATGAAAACTATGCGCATCTATATGTCCGATATGCGTCCGTCTTGTCGTTGGTCTTCTATAGTGAGCGAAGGAAAAACAAGCACGGTGATAAATACGCTGATCCGACCTCTTGCTAAATTCACGACAAGCTAAAGCATATCGGACATTAACTTCAAATAGCCGTTCCCGCGTCTGCTCGACGACTCGTTGTAGCTCCAACTTTTTCCGCCGATACCTTCGCTTGCAGGAACAACAACAAGTAATCGCGGCCGCCGGCTTTGGAATCGGTACCTGACATGTTGAAGCCACCAAATGGATGGACACCAACAAGCGCGCCGGTGCACTTTCGATTCAGATAGAGATTGCCTACGTGAAACTCTTTCCGCGCTCGCTCCAGCTTCGCCTCATCGCCACTGTAAACAGCGCCGGTTAGACCAAACTGCGTGTCGTTCGCGATGTTCAAAGCGTCGTCGTAATCGTTAGCTTTAATGACTGCGAGGACTGGTCCAAAGATCTCTTCCTGTTCGATCGTCGAGCCCGGCTTCACGTCTGCAATCACAGTCGGCTCAATGAAGAACCCCTGTTCCCCATCCGAGCCGCCGCCGATGATCACTCGACCGCCGTCGCTCTTCCCTTTTTCGATATAACCATTGATCGACTTGAAAGCTTTTTCGTTGATCACCGCACTCATGTTGGTGCCGGGTGCGGTTGGATCGTCGAGTTTGATCTTCGCGGTGCGTTCTACGATCTTCTCGAGCATTGAGTCGTAAACTTTCGCGTCAATGATCGCGCGCGAACACGCAGAACATTTTTGACCTTGAAAACCAAACGCCGACTGCACAACTCCAGTCGCTGCCTCATCGAGGTCCGCGTCGTCCGCCACGATGATGGCGTCTTTCCCGCCCATCTCAGCGACAACTCGTTTAATCCAGATCTGACCTTCATTGACCTTGGCGGCGCGCTCATTCACGCGCAATCCAATCTCTTTCGAACCGGTGAATGCGATAAACCGGGTCCGGGGATGGTCAACAACGACGTCGCCAACTTCAGCACCTGAGCCGGTCATGAAATTCACGACACCCGCGGGCATTCCCGCCTCTTCGAGGATCTCAAAAAACTTGAATGCGATAGTCGGCGCATCAGACGAAGGTTTCATCACGACCGTGTTTCCCGTCACAACAGCTGCGACAGTCATTCCGGCCATGATTGCGAGGGGAAAGTTCCAGGGAGGAATGACTGCACCCACACCAAGCGGAACGTAATCGAGATCATTCTGCTCGCCCGAAACCTGGACCAGCGGGTGATCGCCGGCATAGCGAAGCATCTCTCGTGCGTAGAATTCACAGAAGTCGATAGCCTCAGCGGTGTCGCCATCGGCTTCTGCCCACGTCTTCGCAACTTCGTGAATCATCCACGCAGATAATTCGTGTTTTCGCTCGCGCATGATTCCCGCGACGCGAAATAACAGGTCAACGCGTTCCTGCGCAGGTCTGTTGCGCCAGGTCTTAAAGGTTTCAAACGCAGTATCGACAGCGCGAGTGGCGAGTTCTTTGGTTGCTTTGCTGAAGCGGCCGACAACTTGGTTTCGATTCGCTGGATTAATGCTCTCAAGTTTTCCTTCGGTGCTGATACGTTCTCCACCGATGACGAGTGGATAGTCGCGACCAAGTTGGGCCTTTACTTTTTCAAGCGCCTCTCGCATGGCCTGCGCGTTCTCTTCGTTAGTGAAATCTGTAAACGGTTCATTGCGAAACTCTGCTGGCATATTTAGCTCCAAATTTAAGGGTTTGGGAGATAGTAGCGTGATGATTGAGCGGGAGCAAACGCGACGTCTGCTCCATGTGCATCGACCTCGAGATGAGTACTCATGGCGCCACGACGTCAATGTCAGTACCGTCACGCGGTAGCGTCGGGTCGGTTACTCTCTCGGCTCTTGGGTGCCAGAGGACCCGACGCTACCGCGTGACGGTACTGACGTCATTGCCACAGAGACTAACTAAACAAAAAAGCGGCGAACGTTTCGTCCACCGCATCCTGCTTACTGCTCCTGCTTCCTGCCTACTGTTGATCTAGTCCCACTTACCGGCCTTCTGGAGCTTCTTGATTTTACGCTTAACAATCTCACGTTTGAGGGTGCTCATCTTGTCAAGAAAGACGATCCCGTCGCAATGATCGGTTTCGTGCAACATACATCGTGCAGTGAGTTCCATCCCGTCCAGTTCAAACCAATTCCCTTTAACATCTTGTGCGCGCACGATTGCTCGCAGGCTGCGTTCGACAGGCGTGAAAATTCCGGGAAACGACAAACAGCCTTCCTCGCCATTTTGATTGCCTTCAACATTCAACACTTCCGGATTGATTAGGGCGACGCGTTGTGAAGGATCCTTGCCGCCTGAACAGTCCATAACAAAAAGTCGCTTTG
>QHXL01000449.1:3300-3761 GCA_003222935.1 Acidobacteriota bacterium | reverse complement strand
GACGAAGGCACACAGTTTTACGCTCAGAACTTAGGAACGAATGCCGGCAAAACCATTGCTGGCACAACTCTAGTTCCCGGACAGGCGGGGCAAACAAACCTGCCGCGGTTCTACACACTTTCGAATATCGTCGCTAATCCCTTGCACGCTTCAAGTTTTGCTTATGCGTCGGGAACGGATTACAAGTCGGTAATCAACCAGGCCGACCAAACATTTACTCGAACCATCAGCGGATTTGATCCCACACTGCGTGCTCCGTACACGGTCAATTGGAACGTTGGATTTCAAAGAGAGGTCTGGGACAACGGTGTTCTCGAAGCGAGATACGTTGGTACCCAGACTCACCTTGCCTGGCGCACAAGCAATTTGAACGAGGTGAATATCTTCGAGAATGGATTCTTGAATGAATTCAAAAACGCGCAGAAGAATCTGGCGCTCAATGTCGCCGCTGGCGCAACGGG
>QHXL01000449.1:0-3280 GCA_003222935.1 Acidobacteriota bacterium | reverse complement strand
TAATCAAAACCGACCGGGCCAGGTTGCGTTGCCTATCTTCGATGCAGCATTCGGCGCGCGTGGGAGTCTTGCAGCAATTGCTGCCGCCTCGGGCTATACGAACCCGGCCTTCATTACCAACCTGCAAAATGGCGAAGCTGGTGGTCTTGCAAACGCGTTGGCCACCAATCAGAACTATGTCTGCAGAATGTTTGGTAACAGCTTCAGCCCATGCCTGAGAGTGCAACCTACTGCCAACGCTCCAGGCGCTTACCCGATCAATTTCTTCTTGCTCAACCCCTTTGTTATCGGCGGCGTTGGAAATGGTCGCATGAACTTTGTCGACGACACCGGTTGGCATAGTTACAACGGACTGCAGGTTCAGTTCCGTCAGCGTTTCACACATGGCATCAACTGGAACGCCAACTACACCTGGAGCCACAGTTTCACAAACCTTCCTGCTGACAACGCAAATCAGGGTGTCGACTTTCTAACACTGCGAAACACTGACCTGGACAAGCGTCCTTCACAGTTCGACATTCGACACGTCATTCAAACCTATGGCACGTATGACCTGCCAGTCGGGCGTGGTCGAATGTTCAATATCGACAACAAGTATATTGATGGAGTGATTGGCGGGTGGACCGTTGGATCAGTCTTCATTTTCTCAACGGGTCAACCATTGCAGCTGACCGGTGGTTTCCAAACCGTCAACAACAGCAACAGCACTGGTGCTACAGGTGTGGTGCTTGCCCCGGGCGTAACGCTGGATCAGATTCAACAGATGTTCAATGCGCCACTAATTCGACTAACTGGACGGCCGGCAGGGACAACCACGGATATTCAACGCCTCGCTGTTGATCCAAAGCTCGTCGGTTCTGACTTCCGGGCCAATCCCGCGTTTATACTGCCGAACAAAACTCCAGGAAGTTTCGGGCAACAGCTGTTCATTCGCGACAAGAACACCTTCCAGTGGGATATGTCGATTATGAAGCATTTTAAGATCCTGGAGAGTACACAGTTGGACCTCTTCGCTGGCTTAACCAACTTACTAAACCATCCACGATGGGCTTACGGCGACACCACCGGTACTCCGCCAGGCTCGCTCAATGTTACCAGCACTTCCTTTGGAGTGATCAATGGACCAACCGGCAGTCGATCTATAAACCTGCGGGCCACGCTGAGCTTCTAACGCATAGCTGATTGAACGCGCATGGCCCGGTCTGTCCCCGCAGACCGGGCTTTCCATAAGACCCCACAAAACAATCGACCCACACATGTTGCTGACGCCTTTCTGGCAAATCTTCCGCGAGAACTGTCAAAGTCTGGCAGTTGTCTTAGTGCTGTTGGTCGTGGTTGCATCCGCGCGGGCTCAAAACACTTTCGATGTAAAAGTTGATACGGGTAGCATCGTGAGTCTACGTCGTGTTAATGATGGCTTTCCTACTGATTACATTCAGAGCAACCGGCGGCTTGGTGACGTTTCGCTTCGGTATCGTGGCAAAGACGGTGCCTGGCAGTCCGCCGATACTGCTCAGTTAGCTCGCGATGGAAAGGGTGTGTACACAACAAGTGATGACGGACGATTCTATAAAGCCAGTTACCAGGTCCTTTATGCGCCAGCGAACTCCAATACCGGTCCAGCGGGAACACAGGTTCAGCCACTACCAGTTCTTAACCTCGAGATTGAAATTAAACTCCAGGAGCGAAACATTTCGTGGACGATATCACTCAAGAACGTAGGCGCCTCAGCACGACAAATCGATGACCTTGCTATTCCACTGCCCATAGCAGTTTCGGCCCCGGGAGTCGAAAGCAATCGGCGAGTCACGATCCTCAAACACAGCCTGGTAGAAGGCTACACGTCCTACATGTTCTGGATGCGCAACAACAACATCGGCCCTTACTTGATGTTGACCCCGCGTTCAGATACGAAGTTTGAATACTGGGATGCTCAACGCGTGCCCGCGCAAACTACCCAAACTTCTGCGACGCCGCAAACGGGTGTTGGCTATCGCGTCTATATTCACTCTGCTGCTGCCGGAGCGGAGGCAAAGGCGCAAGGCACCAAATGGCGTCAACCTAATACCAGTTTGAGGTTGGCAGCGGGTGAAAGCAGATCGTACGGCTTCAAACTTCAGTGGGCAGACAGTTACGACGCCGTTCGTCAGATCCTCGTGGATGAAGGTCTAGTCGACGTGCACGTGGTTCCGGGCATGACCATCCCGTCTGACTTGTTCGCTCGCTTTGCGCTGCGTACAAAACAACCGATCAAAGCAGTCGAAGCAGAGTTTCCGGAGCAGACTAAGATTGAATCACTTGGAGCAAAGGGTGATTTCAACTTCTACCAGGTGAAGTTTCAGCGCTTAGGTGAGAACCGGCTGACTGTTCGGTACGGACCTACCCAACATATGTACCTGGAGTTCTTCTCGACGGAACCCCTCGAGACTTTGATTAAAAAACGCGCTGCGTTTCTCGCGCGCAGCCAGCACCGCGACGCGAGCAAGTGGTACAACGGTCTCATCACTGACTGGAACATGGATTCACAGGTATTACTGAGTCCCGACAACTACGACCGAATTCAAAGTTGGCGTATTTACGCTGTTACCTGTGACGACCCGGGATTAGGCAAACCTGCATACCTCGCGAGCAAGAACGCTGAATACCCGGAGCAAAGTGAAGTTGATGCACTCGACTACTACATAAAGAATTTTGTTTGGGGCGGGCTACAACAGACGACTAGCGAACCCTATCCATTCGCCATCTACGGCATTCCTGATTGGAAAACGAATCGAGACAGCATCGACCCGGGTCGCAACGGTCAAAAGCATATCTGGCGCATCTACGACTATCCGCATATCGTCTTGATGTACCACTCGATGTACCGCGTTGCGAAGAACAATCCGCAAATCAAGACAGCGCTGCCTGCCATTAATTACCTGAAACGCGCCTATGGAACCGCAGTGGCTCTGTTCACTGTCCCGATGCAGATCGAAAAGTGGTCTGCCTATCGAACCGGTCTCTATAACGAACTCGTCATCGCAAATGTCATAGCTGATCTACAGTCGGAGGGATTGTCAGCTGAGGCTGAGACGCTGCGTAAGCATTGGGATCAAAAGGTCAGTACATTCGTCAACGGCCAACTAAACCTTTTCCAATCAGAATATACTTTCGATTCGACTGGCTTTGAAGCAACGCATGCGCTCGCGAAGTATGCACTGGACCACGCAGATAAATCTGGTGAGAACAAGACAGGCATTCCCTTAGAAAATGCGGAGCGGTTCATGCAAAAGCAACTTGT
>QHXL01000448.1 GCA_003222935.1 Acidobacteriota bacterium | reverse complement strand
GCGTGGCGGTCGTAATAACCGGGTCTTCGAAGATGCCAACGCGACGGCCGGCAACAGAAGTGATACGGCCAAAAATGTTCATACGAGCTTGTTGGAGACCACCGCTGTCCTGGAATACCAGGTCATGGTTCTCCGCTTGAACCGTAAAGGCCGTGATGACTCGTTCATCAGACTGGCGGAAGAAGTCGACGCGTAGATCGAAGTTCAATGGATTCTCTTCAACGACACCCGTGTTCACTGCGGTTTGCAGATCGTTGAACTTAACTTGAGGCGGCCTGCTGAGGTCAGCTAACAGTTGTAGACGGGAGAAGGGAGAATCTTGTTCACGTTGGTAATTAGAGTTGCCGATTCCATGTGCGCCCACAATGCGATCGCTCTTGTCAGACAAGCCCATTTGCTCGGCCAGCGTCAGACCAGCGCCGGGAATCATGAGTAGCGCATCTTTTTCGTATGGGTTCCTGGCGATTCGATACTCGCCACTTCCCGTCGTATCTACGAATTCAATATCGACACCCGATCCGACACCGCCAATGTATCGATAGAACCAAACCTCGAATGGATAGGTGGAGGTTGATCCACCGCCTTCATAAGTCGGCCGTTCATAAGCACCGCCCATCGGGTGAGTCTCACGCTCGTCGGGCTTACCATACATGATCCAGATTCGACCGCGGTCACTTTTCCAACCGGGGATTCCAGAACTGAAGTGTTCGTTCGCGTAGGCAATTCGCTCGTAATACTCTTCCTTGAACTCGTTTTCGTCGGTATCCGGATCTGGATCGCGCCGTCGCCAAAACTCTTCGATGAAACGTTCTCGCTCGTCGTCAGTCGCCAGCTTCTTGAAAGCCTTACGTTCTTCGTCGGTGATGATGTAAGTAACGTCTTTGTCGAGCCAGTCCTTGTAGGCTTTTTTTAATTCAGGCTTAACGTTACGGGCCTTGGTGCTCGGATCCTGGGAATCCTGGCCGACGATGAACGCGCTGCCACAAACCAAAAGACAAATGGCAATGGTCAGACGAAGAGCGACTTTCTGGTAAGACATTTAAAACTCCTATTGGGACGCTTATAACGATTCGATGCGATATGGACTGACGTCGGAAAACAATTCTGAAGCCGAGGGATTCTAAGATCGCGCCAAGACACAGTCAAGATGCGGGGGCCACCGTGCCAAGTTGCCCGAAATGGCCGAAAAATGCCCAGAATCTGCAGCTAACTGGTTGTCCTTGGTTTATTGAAAATCCATGCGATGAAAATTGAAACGATATAAAGAACGAACATGGGCGCGGCAAAGAGCAGCATGTTCGGAATATCGTTGGTTGGTGAAAGTACGGCAGCGGTAATAAGTATGACGATAAGTGCGGTTTTCCAGATTTTTATCATGAATCGGGCGGTTACGAGCCCGATCCGCGCCAGCACATACGTAATTGCCGGCATCTGGAATACGACGCCCATGCCGAGCATCACGATGATGATGAAGTCGAAATAGTCGTCGGCTTGCAAAAGCAGTCGAAAATCAGTTCCCAAACCTAACAAATACTTCGCGGCTGGCGGGAAGATGACGTAATAGGCAAAGGCTGCTCCGAGCAAAAACGAGATTGAAGAAAGTGCGATGAAAGGAGTTACGTAGGCACGTTCGTGGGGATATAACCCGGGCGAGACAAAAGCCCAGATTTGCCAGAGCAAAAATGGGACAGAAACACCGACCGCTGCGTAAAGCGACACTTTTACCCACAACGAAAAGGGTCCCCCAACGGTAGTCACAATCAGTTTGTCGTTAATGCCGCTTGACTTCAGGGGGGCGGCGGCCAATTCGGTCGGCAGACGCACGCCCTTCGGAATGACCGTATTGCCTGCGTAGAGAGCTTCGTCCGTAAAGAGGCCGAGTTTGCCCTGAGCATCCTTTATTACCTTCGCCGTTACAGACGCGCCGGGCGGGATCAGGCTTGAACCCAGCTTTGTTTCCTCTGCAAAAACATAACGGCCTGCGTCGTTCTCTTTCAAGCTGGCAAGTGTAAGGATCGTCTCGTTACCTGTTTGACCTGTGATAGCGACCTGGCGCTGCTGAGCCTCAGCCAGCGCTCTCTCGACAGGAGCTGACAGAAAACTATAAAGCTGAGGGGCAAAGAACCAGGCAATAGTTGCGGCCAGGAAGATGAAGATGAACGATCGGATTAATCGCTTGCGCAATTCGTCCAGATGTTCCAGAAAGGACATCTGACCGCCAAGTTCGTCATCGCTATTTTTATCTGAGGATAGTGCTCTTAAGAATGCAGACATTACTTAGTTGAAACTATAACCAATCGTGTTTTCGCAAAGGCTCTGGCTGGGCCACCTCGGCCGAATTCGGCTCACTGACTGTGGCGGGGGTTTGTTGGTATGAACTTTGGCGAGCAACTGCATCTTCAGAAGGCGCCGGCTCAGGAAAAGCTTGGTCGAAACTAGTATCTGTATACGCCGAGTTGTTTTGGTCGTTTAATATGGAATTGTCCGTTGACTCTGAACGAGCACTATCGAGAGCAACTTCTCGTTCCCAGGTTCGCTTGAAATCGTCAGAGGCTTTCCGAAACTCTGCCAGGCCTTTGCCCATCGATTTAGCGAGTTGAGGTAGTTTGCGCGGACCGAAAAAAATCAGAGCAATGACCAGAATGAAAAGCAATTCGGTGCTGCCCAACGAATCGAGAATAAGTCCGAACACTAACTGATTTGCCATTTCTTAAAATAATGCCGCGAATCTAACCAGAGTCTCAACAAATGGGATTGTAACGCGCAGAGTGAAAAAGCAGAAGCGCAAGCGAATAATCAGACAGTTGCGCGACGAACCCGGTGTCGAAAGTAAGCGTCGTAGTTCATCATGACCAGGATTGGTACCCTTCAAGAGTTCGCGGAAGTAGCCGAAGCCGTTGCCGCGACCACCAAAAAGCTTGAGAAAGCCGCGATTTTGGGTGCATACCTCAAGGCGCTTTCCGATCCCGACTTAAGTCGTGCGGCCAGGTATTACGCCGGTCATCAGTTTGCCCAGTCTGATTCAAGAACCACCAATGTGGGCGGCAGCATTATTTCAACTGCCCTAAGTGA
>QHXL01000321.1:394-10895 GCA_003222935.1 Acidobacteriota bacterium | reverse complement strand
GAATGGTTTAGGAATTATTTGAGGAATTTCTTGCTGGACCAGGTAGGTTTGTAGCCGAAGGCGACAGGCTCACTGCCGATTTAATGTCCGATATGCTTTAGAGGCTCTTGCAAAACTCTCAATTCCTGGTTGTTCGAGAATCTGAAAACTGGGATATCACCGGCTTTAGCCGCGTGGAGGTTCAACTTGTCGCTAGCACGAAAGTGGGGGAACTCTGAGATACCACCGACTTCAGTCGCGTGGAGTTTCAGTTTTCGGGTCACAACCAAGAGTAAACGGCAGAAATTGAAGCTCCACGCGACTGAAGTCGGTGGTATCTTTCCGAAATCGAGCAGCCAGTTCTAGGATGAAACTGAACCTCCACGCGGCTAAAGCCGGTGGTATCCCGAGGCATAGAGTCTTCCAAAAGGCTGCAATAGGAGTGGCTCGACTCCAGGTTCCATGATGTTAAGCATTAAAACTTCACCGGTTTGACACCAATCACCTGCTTCCCTATTATCCAGACTGCTTTTACCGATCTTTATTCCAATACGTTGGGAACTGGCCAAAAGCAATGTCGGGGCGTGGCTCAGCCTGGTAGAGCGCACGGTTCGGGACCGTGAGGTCGGAGGTTCGAATCCTCTCGCCCCGACCAAAATACTTAAGAACGCTACTCCCTGGAGTAGCGTTTTTTGTTAGTGGTATGTGCGGCGACACAACCTGTTGTTCTTAGGGTGTTAGTCAGCAAGTTTTTCTTCCAATAGCCGTACCGCCTCCGCCAGGATGCGTCGACCTTCGGCGGATGCCGTTTCAATCGTTTCCTGCGAATCGGTATTGCTGAGCGAAACTTCTTTATTGGCGTGGGTGTCAGGCGGCGACTCGCTGGAAACGATGGTTACTCGCCGGCGGAATGCTGTTATCTCGATTCGTCGATATTTTTGCATTTTCGTTCGCCGATCCTTTAAGGACCGAACCTCTGCCGATACTCGCCAGAAGTGATAAACGCCTTCACCATTTCAGCGTCAACAAAGTTGCCGTTGAATTGGTTGAGCTTCTTCAGCCAGAAGTTGTAACCCTGAAAGTCATGATCTGGAAAATCGTTTGGGTTGCGGCGTAGATAGCCGAAGTACTGGATTAAGACGAAGGCACGGTTAAATTCCGCTTGCATCAGAGTAGAGTTTTCCGCCACGCGTCGCAGAGCGCGCGCACGCGCAGGCAAATCGTCGGTCGTACTTACCATGCCAAATTCGTTAATTGCATCTGCTCGCTCGGCAGTAGTGGGGGTGATTTCCGCGTTGGCGAAAAGCTGGTCCACAAATGCGGTGGGCGTCATCGAAGTGGGGAACTCAAGGGCAAATCGTAGCTGGTGTACAAAATCAGAGACAAAGGATTGCTTGTTGTTTTCCAGTACCTGTTCCCATCCAGGTTGATTAACAACGACACCTTGCCCAAGCTGCTGCGTGCTAGTCTGAAATTCATTACGCTTAATTGGCACCGGAGAACCGGGAAGATTTCCGTACGACGCTTTGTAGATCCTGTACGCGAGGTAGCCCGTCTCTTGAAATTCAGTGGACAGAAAAAAGGCAGCGCTAACATTGATGCGCTTCACCTCAAGGCAAGCGGCATCAGTTCCGCACACTTCAATCTCGTTCATCCAGAAGGCAAGCCCCTCCGCATCCCCCTCACGGTTTAGAAAGTCAAGATAGTGTTGGCGCACGAACATATCCGTACACTCAATCGCGTTGGACTTCGGACACGCTACCACCGGTGCAATTGTTACATCCTGCATTCGGATCGAATAGGGGCCGGAGCTCCCCGCACCATTTCCTTCCGAGTCAACGAACAGGTGAAGGGGAACATTCAAAGGGAGAGAATTCATTTCGATTCTATCGAACGCTATGGAGCCCCCCGCGTCAGCGGAATGAATTACCCCATTCCAGCGTCCCGGGTCGCCCGGGCATCCGTTCCGTCCGTCTAAAATGTAAATGGCGGGCCTGTAAGTACTGGAAGATGCAGAAACTTGTAGTTGGGGATTTGCTCCGCGCCCGGTCAGCGTAAACGTGTAAATATGATCCGGCCCAAGCGTAGTGTAAAAGTAGAGCGGGATGCAGAAATCGGGGGAAAAATAGTAACAATAACTGAGATTGTTAATCGTATTATTGGCGCCGGTCGTGTCGCCGGAGGCAGTATATGGAGCAGCGGCTGTGTAGTTACCACCCGGAATGAAGAAGCCCGGACAGTCATCATTTCCAGCAAGCTGAGTGAGCAGTGGTAAGTTGCCTAGTTGGTGAGGTAGGAGAAACTCGCTTTGCCGCTTCAGCAATGCGGGGTTGCTTCGGCTCAAGTTAGGTGTCTCGCGAAACCTTACGCCCTGACCCGCGACGCTCACTTCCGGTTTTTTCCCTTCGTCAGAATGTACCACCGGCACATGCGAAGCCAGGAGCGCAGGGACTGTCGCAAAAATTGAGCAGTAACCCAATCTTTGTCGCCAGTGCTTTAGGGCTGCGTTGAAGATGTCTTGAGGCGATGGTCCATCGCAAGGAATGCCCCGTCGAGTCAAGTTGTCTTTATGAGCTTTCATTTGTTTCCTCGCGTTACAATCCTATCCGCCCAAAATCCGCGGTTGGGTAATATCTCGTGAGGCGACGTATCTGCTCTTTTTGCCGCTCGTTAAGTCCCGATTTACCTCGCCCCATTATTCCTTTATTGAAGCGTATATTTCGTCCTTCCCTTTCGATCTCCTCGATTCTTTGTTCCAGGCTTCGTCGCGACACCCCGAGACCGTAAAACTCGAGAACCTTGAGGACGCTGGCAGGTTTGTCAGCAACAAGCTCTTCGTAGCTAAGCCAGTACACTTCGAGGCGCTTGTGCCTGTCAGCCAATTGCCACGAGGCGACAAACTGGAAGTACCAGGGAATGACATTTTCGATGAGAAGATCGATCTTCGTTTCGTCGTCCAGTAGTTGCCAATCGGCACGGAAATACGATGTCTTACACGCACCCTGGTTATAGAAATCAAACAGGCTCATAACGCAATCGAAGATGTTGCGCACCAGGACCACTGGACGAATACCAAAGGCTTGCATCAGATGAACATTCGCGTCCGCAGCCCGACAATGTTGTTGGGTCACGGTATCCAGATGAGCTGAGTCTCGAAGCGTGGGCAGGTAGATCTCGTGTTCACTTTGCCCGGCAGCGTAAACCGTGAAGAGATCTCGGTAGCCCGTTAGATTAACGAGCAGGTTTTTCAGAAAGGTCGAAGCGCTCTTCGGCACGCAGGCAATAAACAGATGACGCCCAAGCTGTTCAGGTGTTATGTGCGTTGTGAAATCTGAAAGCCTCGCCCTGCCTCCTGTTGCCGCCAGTGAATTTGTCAGATTCACGGATGAACCGGGACTCGGATAGATCGAAATTGCTTTGCGACAGCACAAGACGCTCTCTTCAAGCAGGTTGTTTTGAAAGAAAACGATTCCGAGGCTCTGCAAAGTACCGGCGAATCGACGGAGCAACTTGTCATCCGCCGCGCAGTCACCGCGTATCTCCAGCCGCAGTGCGGCCCACAGAAAATCCAATGCCGTAGACCTGTCGCCATGCTTCAGCAGTTGCTCGATGAGAAGTTTGTAGCTTAAGAGCAGGTTGTGGACCAGGTGGTCGTAGAACGGCTGGTCCACATTTACCTTTTGGAGTGCGCTCTGAAAGAGAGTCACCGCGACGTCTGCACTCTGCCGTTTCAACGCTTCGGCGCCAAGCTCAACCTCTTGTTGCAAGATGCTGTAGAGATTTTCGCTTGAGGTTGGCACATCCATCGTTTTCGCATATTGCGAATTGGAACGAGATGTTGAATTTAGATCTAATTCCTGCATTGTTACCTTTAACAAATCGAGAGTAGCGAGCCGAACATGATCAGAGGGTCGGACAGGTTAGACGTGGATTACCCTCGACGAACATTCCCAGAGGATTTGGTGCCCAGATATTGACCGTGATCAGATACACCCAACGTCCCTCAAATGTGGGGCCCTCGGCTGGTTGTCCGAACAGACTGAACGCTCCCGACACCTCCTCTAAATATGGCGGTATGGCGGCTTGCTGCCATGGGAAGAGACCCGGACGGTACCCAGGTGTGTCAGGCGGTCTTGTGTCGCGAAAGAGCACGCGATTTCCGTAAGCGAGAGATACCAACCGAATGTTTCCATCGCCCGTCGGCATGTAATTAAGGAATTCCGGCTCTAATTCATTTACATCCGGGGAGAGAAACCGGGGAACATTTATGTAATGTATTCCAAGTGCCCCATTAGAGTTCTCCTCGCATATACCCGGAGGCAAAACGACAAATCCATCTTCCAGAGCCGCAAGAACGTCGTGGTATTTCGCGGTCGCCGCGCGCGCTTGAGCCAGTTGACGATTGAGGTCAGAATCGCCCTGCGCAAAAACTGAGGTGTGCATTCCCATCACTAACGCTCCGACAAATAGGGTGGAAGCGATCGCCATGAGTCTGTTCTTTGTCGAGTCCATAAAAGTGTTCTCCTTGTTTTTGTTTGAAGAGCACCGAGGCTCTTCGCTTTTGGTCGATAAGAGTGTTCCGTGAACGTCGCGACCTTAAGCTTCGGCGCGGAGGCAAGTAACGAAAGAAAGGGGAAATTTTGGGGAACTATTGACGAAATATGCGGGTGGGGCTATGGTGCACTTATTGGATATAAATCAAGGGGTTACAATCGTTTGCGGTTGGACCTGTCAGAGCAGTAGTCAATCTCAACACCCGCCTTTTCAACTGCCAGGTTTAGTTGCATTTCATTCGCGTCGAGGTTAGGCGATGCAAAAATTTGCTCACCAAATATATTCGTTTGGGGAATTCAAGCTGGATCTAACCCGCGGGTGCCTGCTTCGAGATTCCCGTGAGATAAAGCTGCGCCCGAAATCTTTCGATGTGCTCAAATTTCTTGTTGAAAACACTGGACGGCTCGTCGGCAAAGAAGAAGTGATCAAGGAAGTCTGGCAAGGGATGGCAGTTACTGACGATTCGCTGGTCCAGTGTTTGAAGGAAATTCGAAACGCCCTCGATGACCGTTCACAGACGTACATTAAAACTGTGCCGCGACGAGGTTACATATTCGAAAAAGAGGTGGCTGAGCAGGGTGCAGTTTATCGTGAAGAGATATCGGGTGTTCACCTTGTAATCGAGGAAACAGAAGTAGCGAATGGGTTTCATGACACAAAAACGGGCGAACGACAAGGCCTAAACACTGCAAAGCTTCCCAAGTGGAAAGTTCTTTTAAGTGCGTTGCGCCACCACAAAGTTGTAGTAGGCATTACCCTGGCATCAGTCGTCTTGATCAGTGGAGGCATTGCGTACGGGTTGTTCGTATATTTCCGCAGGCCTGTTTCTCCTTTTACCTCCGTTACTGTTAAGCAACTTACCAACGACGGCAACGTCGTAGTCGCTGCGATTTCGCCTGATGGTAACTACATCGCGTATGTGTCTGAAAAAGATGGCCGCCAGAGCCTTTGGACCAGGCAAGTCGTCGCCGCTGACGGAAAGCAAATCGTCGCACCGGACGAAGTTGAATACAACGGACTGACTTTTTCCCCGGACGGAAACTTTGTGTATTACAGTCACGCAAAGACTCAGTACGAGCCAAACACGCTTTACAACATTCCAGCGTCCGGCGGCACATCACGAAAGCTATTTGAAGGCTTGGTTAGCCCCGCTACGATCTCGCCGGACGGTAAACAAATCGCTTTCGTTCGGAAGTCTCCAGGAATTGGCTGGCACCTGATGATGGCAAACTCGGACGGAACCGGCGAGCCACGGCTACTCGCTGCTCGTAAGCCTCCCGAATTCTTCACTTCCTTTTCACACTGCGGCCTGGCGTGGTCACCCGATGGAAAAACGATCGCCATTTCCGGTGGCGAGGGCAATAGATTTGGCCAGATGTATCCGATTGCTGTCCGCGTTTCTGATGGAAAACAGACATTATTGACTGGAAGGAAGTGGCAGAATGTTGAAACACTCGACTGGCTTGCCGACGGAAGTGGAATCGTAATGATTGCCGTTTTTAATCCGATTGCAACGAAGCAGCTCTGGCACGTTTCCTTTCCGCGCGGAGATGCTACACCAATCAGCCCCGACCTCAACGCGTACGGTAGTGTAAGCCTTGCTGCGCACTCTGACACGCTCGCGGCAGTTCAAGGCAAAGAGGAATCGAACATCAGTGCAGGGACACCGTATGATACGCCTGACCGGTTTACGAAATTGACAATCGGAACCGGAAGCGAGGATGGGTATTGGGGTATGGCGACCACGCCCGAAGGTAAGATTGTCTACGACTCGAAGGAGGGTGGCGCACAGGGATTGCGGATTATCGACGCGGATGGAAGCAATAAAAAGTTACTCACTTTTGATTCCAATCGAGAGACCTCCCCTGCAGTTTCCCCGGATGGTCACCACATCGCTTTCTCTTCCCCGAGTACGGGCATCTGGCAAATGGATCTTGACGGTAGTAATCGCCGTCAGTTATCCAAAGGTGGAATATTTCCCAGCTACTCAGCTGACGGGCAGTGGGTATTCTATACAGCGCAACAGCAAAGATGGAAATTGTTTAGGGTACCGTCGGACGGTGGCGACAGCGTGCTTGTGATCGACAGCCCGGCATTGCAACCGGCCATTTCGCCTGACGGAAAACTACTCGCCTATGTGTCATTTGTACCGTCCAACCCGGCAAGACTGATGGTTGTTCCAGTCGATGGTGGAGAGCCCGTAAGACAGTTTGAGTTGCCAAACTTGCGCCGAACTTCATTTGATGTTGAATGGACGCCCGATGGCAAAGCGATTAACTGTAACGGGTCCAGCGAAGGAGCCGACCAAATCTGGAACCTGCCGCTCGACGGCAGCCCGCCTAACATCTTGTTCGAGCTTAAATCTGAACGTATTAGCTCGTTTACCTGGTCGCGCGACGGCAAAACACTTTATGTTGCATCAGGCCCTGTAAGGAGCGACGTCGTTTTGTTTAGTCTCACACGTTAAGCCCAAGGCCACCATGATAAACAGAGCTGCATTGATTGCACTGTTGTTCCTCCCATGCCTGGTTGTCGCGCAAACACCGACCACGGGTCGCATCTTCGGAACAGTTAGGGATCAAGCAAGTGCTGTGGTGGTCGGCGCTAACGTTACCATCACAAATCGCGACACAGGCGAAAGCCGAAAGGTTACAACAAACGAATCGGGCAAATATTCTGTCGCCCTTCTTGCGCCCGGTACTTATCGTGTCTACGTTGAAGCTCGCGGCTTCGGCGCTTTTAAGGCAAACCTGGTTTCCGTCAACATTACCGACGAAACGTCCGTCAATGTTGTATTGACTGTGGCAGGAGTAAGAGTCGACGCCCCAATCACGGTTGACATTAACTCTGCCTCGCTGATGAAAACTGACACTCCCACCCTGGGACAAGTGATTAACGAGCGAAGCGTCATCGAACTCCCCCTTGCATCACGCAACTTTACTCAATTGCTTGGCTCGACAGCCGGCGCCGCAACTTACCTCGTGGACAATTCTGTTGTCGGGCGCAACACGCAAATTTTTTCGGTTAACGGCGCTCGCGCATCACAGAATAATTTTCAAATCAACGGCATTGATGTTAACGCCGGCTTATCCAACAACCTTCAGTTTGCGAATCCTGCGCCGGAAACAATTGCCGATTTCAAAGTGCAGACTTCGCTCTACGACGCCACCTATGGGCGCGGGGGTGGAGGGAATGTTCAGATCATCACGAAAAGCGGCACGAACAGTTTTCACGGGACTGTCTATAATTACTTTCGCAATACGCTTTTGACTTCCAACAATCCATTTTTGAAAGCCGCGGGATTACCACGTCCGGTGCTGGACCGAAATGTCTTCGGCGCTACATTAGGTGGCCCAACAAAAAAGGACCGCGCTTTTTTCTTTGTTTCGTTTCAAACGACGCGCGAACGCAATGGCGCGTCCCGGTTGAATAGTCTCTCGATGAACGTATTAATTGATCCGCGTCTAACAAATGACCGGTCCGAAATGGCTCTACGAAGCGCATTCGCTTTACCTTCAATCGACCCGGTCGCGTTCAGGCTTTTGAATGCTCGTCTCGACAACGGTCAATTTGTGATTCCCACGCCACAAGCGAATGGTCGTTACAGCGGATCGGCAATCTCTCTTTTTAGCGAGCAACAGTTCAATTCAAATTTTGACTTCCGACTGACGCAGCGAGATCAACTCAGTGTTAAATTCTTCTTCTCAAACGCACCACAGACATTAGCTCTCGACGGTTCGAATGTTCCTGGCTTTCCCGTCGAACAAAAAAATAGCAATCATCTTCTCGCTCTTCAGCACATACATGTTTTCAACTCGAACCTCATCAACGAAGCTCGCTTTGGATATAACATCAATCGCGGCGATAACGTTCCGCAGCAGCCTTTGAACGATTCGGACCTTGGAATAAGCCGCTCTACAGCGGACGCGTTTCCGGGTTTGCCGCTTATTAGCATCAATCAAGGGGCTGGCGGCAATCTTACGTTTGGAACAGGTGTTAACAAGGACGTGCAAAGGACAGCGCCAACAACGACTTTCGCAAACACGATTTCGATCGCCCACTCCAGACACTCGCTTCGGCTTGGCGGCGAACTTCGCTATTACGAATTCAATACCACCGCCAACATTCTCACCCGGGGCGCAATTAGTTTTCCGACGTTCAGGGATTTCTTAATCGGCACGACAACTCAATTCGCTGGGCTGGCAAACGGCATTGCACAGCGTAATCTACGAACAACCGATTACAACTTTTTTGCGCAGGATGACTGGAAGATAACGTCGAAGCTCACGCTCAACGTCGGTCTGCGTTATGAATTAGACCCCCCGCCGTACGATACCCGGGGACGCATCGCTACTTTCGATCCTTTGCTTTATGGCCCACGCATGTCCGCTGCGAATGCTCTTCCGCAAGGCCCGCCAGCTGGCGGCATAGTACAAGCCGGAAATCCAGGCGGCGGGTATGATCTGCCGGAAATTACGAATGTAGGAAAACGCGTACTGGAAAGTATCGATCCGAACAACGTGGCACCGCGTCTCGGTTTTGCCTATTCGCCTTTTAGGTCCAATCGTGTCGTTTTACGTGGCGGTTATGGCATCTATTATTCACGCCTCTCTTTTCAATATCTTATGGGCAACACTTTTATTCCGCCGTTTTACTTTGCCAGATTTGGGGCCTCTACGCCGCTGACAAATCCATTCGGCAATGTGCCTTCTCAAGATCAATTTCCGACGATCGTGTCTGGACCATTGCTTTTTGGGATTTCATTCGACCGGCGTAACCGGACACCCTACCTGCATCAATACAACATGAATGTACAAGTCGAACTCTCAAAAAACGAGGTGCTCGAAATCGCTTATGTTGGTACGCAGGGCGTTAATCTGATTCGTCGGGCAGGCATCAATCAAGCGCGCCTGGTCAGTCCGCAGAATCCGATCGTCAATGACGTAACAGGTGCGGTAATCACTACCAACACGCCCAACAATGCACAGCTCCGCGCACCCTATCAAGGCGTAGCCGTCGCAGTCGGGCAAATCGGTTTCAATCAGGACCAAACTACCGGGCAATCAAATTACAATTCGCTACAGATGAGTCTAAGCCGGCGGTTTTCAGCGGGTCTGCAGTTTCTTGCAGCTTACACTTTTGCCAAATCGATTGATAACGGTTCTGGCTCGGGTGGTGGCGCGGGCACAAACGGCGTCATCGACTCCCTCGAGGTAAACGATACGGCTCCTTTCGACGGCGACCAACGCGATGAGAACTCGAATCGAGGCATTTCAGACTTTGATCGGACGCATCGTTTTGTTTTGAGTTTTGTCTGGGAATTGCCGAAACCTGGTTTTGCAGATCGATCAAGAGCCGGTCGATTATTATTTTCGAATTGGCAGATGTCAGCTATTGTCACCGCCATGTCCGGTTTGCCGATCAATGTCAGGGACAATGGCGCAGCGACATTATTTCTTGGGCCAAACGGCGGCGGGGGTCGCCCCAACTGGGTATCAGGAGTATCGGCGGTGAGCAACATTCCGCCTGGTTATTATTTCAATCCTTTCGCGTTCGCGCGGCCTCAGGTCTTAAACGGACAAATAATTCCAAGTTCGAACGGTTCCGCCATCGCCAGTGCAAGCGGAACAGACTTTGGCAACGTCGGTCGAAACGTTCTGCGCGGACCACGACAATTTATTATGGATTATTCTGTGAGCAAGTCTTTTCGTTTTAATGAATCAAAGACCATCGAAATGCGGGCGGAATTCTTCAATGTCTTTAACCACGTCAACTTCGCCAATCCAATCAGCAACCTGTCCGTTGTTCTGAATTCCGGCGGAGCGGTTAATCCCAACACCGGTCAAATCCTCGCGGGACGCGCCGGGGATTTTGGAAAGATCATCTCCACGAGCAGCAGTCCACGAATTATTCAATTAGCCGTGAAATTTAACTTCTAAAAGCTGCGGCGGTTTTTGCCCTGCGATAA
>QHXL01000321.1:0-363 GCA_003222935.1 Acidobacteriota bacterium | reverse complement strand
ATCCGACCCTCCGTCATAACCTCACCACGGCCCGGCAATGCAAACCTACGACCTGGACGATGACGCCTCTCGAATGCAGTCTTCACCAGTACGCGAAACTTTGCGATTCGGTGTCTTTAATCCCTTAGTCCAATTCCTTTGCAGTTCGGCGACAGGTTTGTGAAATGCCATTGCGAGCATGAACAGCCCGCTCCCAGTGGGCGAAACAATCCCCCGCATTAATAAGAACGAGCAAGGGTAAGGAAGGAAGGAAATCAGATATGTCAACACGATACAACGATCGAGACTACGAACGTCGAGAGCAGCGGGGCTATGGGCGGCGCTCAAATGGGGAATACGATCGCTCTTACAACCAATCCAACC
>QHXL01000320.1:18478-20828 GCA_003222935.1 Acidobacteriota bacterium | reverse complement strand
AACTGCAAAGTCCCGAGGGTTGTGATGAAATCGGCGCGATCAGAAGCAGATTCAGAAGCCGTCTCGTAGTGCACGAGAGCGGTACCAGTCGAGCTTCCTATGCGCTTTACCACGATTGGCACTCTTCCGTCTCGTTCGCTTACCCGGTTGGTTGCTAACAGAAAACGCACGGTGTTACTGACGAGTAAAACGTTGTCAAAAACTACCTGGCCCGGCGCTGCGTCAGGACCACCGGTACCTGCACCTAACTCAGTGATCACCGCATCCACCAACTTTAGTAGCGACTGGGTACCACGTATGGTCCAGTTAAGGCCGTCGGGGCTAGTTTCGAAATAGAGCGCGAGCTGCGTGGCGTCGTGACGAAAGCGCATATGTGCGTGCTGCGGAAGTAAAGAACACTTCCTGCCGTAGTGGTTGGTTCTAGAAGCAACTGCTCCCTAACAGATGGAGAAACGTTTGGACCGGCAACAACAAACCGGTAGAAATTCTGACTGTCCTCGCCAACAGCGAAAATCGCTGCGGTTGTGCCGGCGCCGGCTTGCTCCAACTTAACCGATATCGCGCCATTGGTCAGGTCAAAGGAGTTCACTGACACATATCCGTTGAAGTGGTTTCCACTAAGGTTAGCGCGTGGAGTGATAACCAGTTTTCCACTTTGCTGGGCGACGGTAACTAAGGGATCGAAGTCGGTTAGCGGGTGCGATAGGACGCCCAGATTCCAGCGGTCCGGATCCCGTGTTGGACCATCAAAATTATCGGATGGCGGAGGAAAAACTGTTGGCGGAATGGTCGATTGAGTAACGAAGTCAGCGGTGATTGGTCCGGATAGATTTGGAAAAGTCTCCCGCAGCGGAATGAAACCATAGTAAGGACTTTGCGGTGTTACCGTGTAAGTGATGTTGGGTGCGAGACCTGAAAAGGTATACCGGCCGTCAGCGTTGGTGCGAACCACTCGCGACGGAGCTCCTGACAGTGTGACAACAACGTTCGGAAGTGGAGTACCCGCTACATCAGATACGCGGCCGCTGATGAATGCTGTGTTTGTGACGACCTCGGCGCAGGTAGTCACCGCTGAGGTATTGCCTAAAGGATCAGTTGCAGTCGCGGTAATGAACTTTCTAGTGTCGACTGGCGCTGAGAAGTTAGCGGAGAAGGTAGCATTGCCACTTCCGTCTGTTGTTGTCGTAGTTGTGCCGACCAATCGTTCGGCTTGATTGCAGTCAGTAGATGCGAAGAGTTGGATGGTAAGTATCGTGTTGGCCGGTCCCCTGGCAGTACCCTGGGCAACGACAGTGCTGGCGGAGACACTCGCGACTGTCATTCGTGGCGACGGTTGATTATTGTTTGCGCCAGTGAGCAACAAGACTGCACCACCGGAGTTTGAGTAGATCGAGTTTGATAGGATCGCGTTTCCGCTGCCTGAATTAACCCTAACTCCCCCAACCGAGTTGAAGCCAACCAGGTTTCCCTTCCCCGCTGCAGTGCCGCCAATCTGATTATTGGACGCAGAGATCGATATACCTAAAACGTTATTTGGTATGGGAGTCGTGCCAGTCGGGTTGGTGCCAATGAAATTTCCGAAGACAAAGTTACCGTTGCCGTTCAACTGCACTCCGGCGGTGGTGTTGCCCGATATTGTGTTTCCAGCCCTGGCGGTTGTCCCTCCAATAGTATTGTTGGTGGCACCTGCTGCAACGATTACGCCTTGCGTTGAATTTGGAATGGCTGCAGTTCCGGCGGCATTTGTTCCGATGTAATTGCCTTCAACTCTGGTACCGCTGGTCGTGTCGATTATTACGCCTGCGGTAGTGTTGCCAGAGATCACGTTTCTCGCACCAGCGGCGGTTCCGCCGATGACATTATTCGCACCCGCGGAGGTCACGGCGACACCTGTGAAATTGCCCAGATCTGCTGACCCAAACCGATCCGTTCCAATTAAGTTTCCTTGAACGATGTTTCCAGTAGCAGCGGCGCCAGATATGTGAACACCATTACTGTTGCTCGCGGAAATGACATTCTGATCTTCATCAGCCAAACCGCCAATAACGTTATTCGGCGCACCGTTAATCCACACATTTGTTCCAAAGTTAGGAATCGCCACCGAACCACCAGAGTCAGTGCCGACGTAATTTCCTAATACTCGATTTCCAGACGAGGCCGCACCTTCAATCCGTATTCCTTCAAAACCATTGGTGCCGTTACCTGAAATGACGTTTCGTTGTGAGGTGAAGATATCTCTTCTGCCGATTACGTTGTTGGGCGAATTCAACACCCAGATACCGAGAGAGGCGTTCGGGGACGCTGCGGTCCCAAGGTTATTGGTTCCTATATAACAACCTTGAATGAGGTT
>QHXL01000320.1:14436-18408 GCA_003222935.1 Acidobacteriota bacterium | reverse complement strand
GTATCACGCTGCTCCCTGCATTTACGAACAACCCATTCGCGCCGCCACCGGCACCGGTCCCGTTTAATTCGATCGGGGGAGAACTTGAAGTACCTTGTGTATATCCATCGATAACAACCGGACTAGTTATGATTGGTAGTGCTGAAAGGAGGTTAATGGTCTTAACGCCGCCGATAGGAAGTATGTTGAAGACAACGGTGTCTCGGCCTGCGTTATTGTTGCTATCAATGATGGCTTGACGGAAAGAACCGGCGCCGCTGTCGTTGACATTCGTTACGGTGAAAGTTGTTCCGGTAACAGGTTGCGCAGTTGGCTGCCACGCCGGTTCAGTCTCTGATCCGCTAACTGTCGGATCACTCAACGCCGCGAACCCCGTACCGTTGACGTTAATTACAAATAGCTTCCGGATGCTCTGTCCCGAGCTAAATCTCGAAAAGACGAGCTTGGAACTATCCGGCGACCAACTCGGACTGGTGCTGGAGCTAAAAAAGGGATCACCGACTGGACTGCTAGTGAGCTGAGTCTGTCCGCTCCCATCCGCATTCATCACAAATAAGTGGTACTGAGAACTTGAGAGTCTTCGCGAAAAAGCTATCTTAGTGCCGTCCGGTGACCATGCCAGATCGTCAACGAAAACTGCATTGTTCGTAAGCCTGGTCAAACCAGTACCGTCCGCATTCATAACAAAGATATCCGCGTTATCACTCAGGCCCAGAACATCCAACTGCCTGACGAATGCGATCCTTGCACTGTTCGGAGACCAGGTCGGGGAGTAATCATCGCCGAGGTGAGTTGGTGTGAGATCAATCGCATTCGTGCCGTCCTGGTTCATCACAAAGATGTCTGAATTGTCGGCATTACCGCCAGGACCAGAGGACACTTCTCGAGTAAATGCAATCTTTGTCGAATTTGGCGACCACGCCGGGTCTGACTCGTCAAATACATTTGAGGTCAATCTTGAGAGGGCGGATCCATCAGCATTGATCTTGAATATCTCGTTAGAGTGCGTATCAGTTTGGTAGCTGCTAAATAGCAACTTTGTGCCATCGGGCGACCAGGCCGGGTGTTCTTCGGTTTCAGTGGTTCCCGTAAGATTCAGACGATTCGATCCATTGGCATTCATGATGTAAATATCAGGAATGAAACCGGGGCTCCCAACGAATGCGAATTTATTCGTCAGACCGGTTAGGGTGGCACCTGTAAAGTTCTGAACCTGGTTACTAGTTAGATTGGTAAATGTTTGTCGGAAAGGCGTGAATGCTAGACCTGCCTTGATTGCCGTAACTGTTACGACGCCGGGTTGAAGGCCAGAACAAACGTAATTGCCACTGGCGTTTGTAGTTGTAGTACTGACGTTACTTGCGGCACATATGATTAGGGCATTCGCCACTGGATTGTTTAGCGCGTCGCGCACTTGACCCGAGACTGTAAAGAAGATGGCTGACGTAGTTGTGAACGACGCAAACTGATCGGAATTCAGATTGCTAAAAGTTTGATTAGTGGGGGTAAAAGTAAACCCTGGTCTAACCGGCGTAACCGTAAAGTTGCCGCCGGGCTGAAGATTCGGGAATGAAAAATTCCCACTATCACTGGTGATGGTTGAGAGCGTCGTCGATCCAGTTAAATTAACTTGAATATTTCGTAAGTCAGTTCCGCCCTGACTTATTCGTCCGGAAATTTCGTGCACACGATTACCGGTGAAGTTAACAACTTGATCAGTGCTGACATTTGTCAGCGTTTGGCTTGAGGGCGCGGAGACGAAACCAGAACTGGTTGCTATGACACTGTAAGTGCCCTGGGTGACGTTCGGGATCGAGTAGTAGCCACTATTGTCTGTATAGGAAAAGAATTCCCGGGTGCCTGTAACTGAAATTCGTCCAAAGGAAATAGGAGTTCCGTTGCTAGCAAGAAAGCGACCCGTAATGCTGAATGAGTTCACAGTTTCGTCAATCTTGGCGACGAAACTGTGTTCGGAACTTTCGTCTTCGTCCGCGGTACTTGCCGTGGTCGGGAAGTCGAAGGAACTAGTTTGTCCCGTTATGTAAGCATTGCCTGCCGGATCAATCGCAATTGGATGCCCAACCTCGGGAATGGCAAATTCGTCGTCCTCTCCACCAAGATAACTCGAGTAGATCAGAGCGCTACCCGACTGATTGACTTTCGTAATCGTCGCGTCGCGAGTCGACGAGAATCCCCCGTCGCCTTTCTTGCGTTGAAAGGCGCCTGGCGTACTTGGAAAGTTGACGGAGTTGGTGGCGCCCAATACATAGGCATTACCGGCGCCATCCACCTCCATGCCAAAAGAGTCCTCGAACAGACTACCGCCAATAAACGTGGAGTAAACAGGCGTATTGTTTGCGCCAAGTATCTTGACGACGAATAGATCTCGTAAACCACCCAACGTCGGTTGAAAAGCGCCTGCGGTAGTGACGAAGCCGTTCCCCATTGTTGATCCAGCGACGTAAATGTTTCCTGCTGTATCGAGGCTCACGTCGGTTGCAAGATCGACCAACTCCCCACCCATGTAAGTTGAAAACAAAACACTCGAACCGTTGGCACTAAGCTTCGTGACGAAAGCCTCCTGGTCGCCATAGCTGCCCACCAAAAGTTTGGCTGGTGTTCCGGGTTGTATTGCAAGTGCGCCAATCGTATTAATGGTTGTCGGTGGAAAGCCGTTTCGCAGGATGGTCCAACTGGTGCCGCCATCTGTGCTTTTGAACGCAGCGGTTAAAGCGAAACCCGTTGCACCCGTCGAAGCTCTCTGCCCAGCATAAATGGTTGAAGGTGAAGAAGGATTTACCAGCAGCGATTGAATACTCGCAGTCCGCGAGCTGCTATCCGTGAAAAGCGAGTTCAATCCGTTGTTCGACACGGTCCAATTGGCAGCGCCATTGGTGGTTTTATAAACGCCGAAGTCGGTCCCCAGGTAAAGTGTGGCCGGCGCGGTCGGGTCGATAACTAAAGCGTTGATCGGCGGCGAAGGTTCGTTCGGAAGTCCAGAGCTTGCTGAGGTCCAATTGGTACCACTGTTAGTTGTTTTGAATACCCCAGAGCTGGCGGTGCCGACATACACGGTCGAAGGAGTCACCGGATTGAAAACAAGAGCACGAATATCCTGTTGCTCTTCGAAGGTAAGTCCTGTGATCAGCCTGGTCCATGACGAACCACCGTTCGTACTCCGAAATGGTCCGCTGCTGGTGCCGATGAAAATATTTGACGCATTCGATGGATCAATCTTTATTGCAAAAACGTTTGGAAAAAACACGCCTCCTGTTGTGTTAAGGAAAAGCCCCGTCATCCGACTCCAGCTATTGCCACTATTCGTGCTCTTGTAAGCGCCAGCCGGTGTTCCGGCATAGAGCACAGCTGTATTTGTCGGGTCGATCGCAAGTGCGCGAGTAAACTGACTAAGACCAGTTGGCTCCCAGTCATCTCCGCCATTTCGACTCTTGAAGACACCACCACGCGTCCCTGCATAAAGTATTGACGAGTTACCGGGATCAACTTCGAGTGCTTCAATGTATGTATCAGGCAGTCCCTTACTTTTCAGACCAAAATTTGCACCCGCGTCGGTACTTCTAAAGACGCCACGATCAGCACCATGAGGAGTCGTAGGAAACGGGTTGACGACTGGATAATCGAGTCCTGAAGTTTGGCCCGCCAGGTAGACGTTGCCAACGTTGTCAACTTTCAAACTGAAAACATTATCGGAGCCACCGCTCCCGATTAGGGTTGAATAGAGGAGAGTTGCGCCAGTAGGGTTCAGTTTTGATAAAAAACCGTCGCTGCCACCTCGATTGCCCGGTTGCACAACGCCGAAAGTTGTGGGGAAGTTTGTTGAGTCGGTCGACCCGCCGACGTAAACGTTGCCTGCAGTGTCTAAAACTAACGTGCTCGCGATATCGTTTCCGTTGCCACCGATCAAAGTCGAAAAAACGAGTGCATTGCCCTGTGGATTCAGTTTTGTAACAA
>QHXL01000320.1:10601-14375 GCA_003222935.1 Acidobacteriota bacterium | reverse complement strand
GCCCGCGGCGTCGACGGCTACGTCGTAACCCACGTCGCTTTGCGGACCGCCCAGATAGGTGGTGTAAATAACATCCGTTCCCGTTGAGTTTAGTTTGGTAACCGTAGCGTCGACGGCGCCACCGAAGTTGGGTTGAAACGAGTTCTCCGTTCCAAAGAAGCTGCTGGAAGTCTCTCCAACGAGGTAGGCGTTGCCGGCAGAGTCGATAGCAATCGCGTAGGAATATTCGCCGTCACCACCCAAAGTGGTTGAGTAGCTAAGTACCGGATCAATTATCAGAGCTTTACTTCGATCGTAATCGCCAACTTGAAACGTGATGCGGTTGTTGCTTTTTAACTGATACGAGCCACGAACAGCTTTTCGTCCTCGTCCAATATTCTGATAAACGGTCGGACTGTGTTGGCGTAACACTCCCGCCGATGTTTCCAGCAATACATCTCCGGACTCACTGTCAACTTTGACGCTCCTGGCGCCTTCGTAACTAATTTCGATTACTCTTGGTGAGACACCCGGTGCAACTACCAGGTCGTACTCAATGTCTCTGCCGTTGCTGTAGTAGACCATGTCTACTCCAGGGTAAACGTTCTTATATTGCACACCGGAAAAGGTCGGAATATCAGTCTTCCAGTTTTGAGGTTGGTCACCAATGAAGTAGTTCACTATGCCGGGCAACTGCTTCGTGCCTTTAATCTCCGACGTCGTTGAAGCTCCCACAAGCTTCATCGCAACCGCAGTGTTTCGCTCATTTTCTACGTCGTCGGAAGTTTGAGGTTCTCTCGGTCGATTATATTGAGTGTCGTCTGGAGCTTGCGGCGCGTCGCGTTTCACTCGCCTTTTATTTGGCACCAGTACAGCGCCGCTCTCTGTTAACAGAATCATGTAGCGACCCGCGCGGGCCGCGAACTTTACTTCATCTCCGAACTGTCCCCGGTTCTCTTCAAAGCTCGGCGACAGTTGCCCGTATGAACGCCGAGCATTCTCCTGGGCCAAACGAGTGTCCTGATTGAGACCGTTTTCAGGATGGGCAAATGATCGCCGTATTGACCAGCTTGGCACCAGCAAGGCACTGGCGATGAGGAACACAGCTATACTAAGGCCAAGCAGACGATACGACGCCGGGGAACGAAACGATTGCATGTGATCCTTCCTGAATTACTGCTTCACTGCCAACGCGCCGTCGCTCAACTTCCGAATTGGAATGAGACAACGCAATCGTAAGCAGTTGGGCCACGCCGCCTTGGACGGCACGTGGTCGCGTGTTGAGAACGTATTTCCCAACTAACAAGAAAATGCAGAAATCTGGACCAGGGATAGTGCCCAGGAAAGCTAATGGTCACGGGGACTAGGGCTTGATCAAGGCGTAGATGTGCCTTTGTTGTCCGGTTCCCTCAACCGTCAGATTCTGGGCAGGATCTTTAAGTAGAGGATTACCTGGGCGTATGGGCGGTCGCCAGGAAGTAGCGCTTTGTAAGAATGCGGCGCGGATTCTCTACCACGGTCTCAGTATTGTCAACACTTCGGTCTACTTAAAACGAACCATCTGACGACGGAAGCTTTCATTAATTGTGGTGACAATCCCACCGGAGGCTTCACCAACCAGCGTCAATGGACTATATTGTTTTGTCGGGGGCTCAGTCAGAAGTTCCTGGCGTCGGTAATAGGTTCTAAAAACACCAAAACTCTTAATAGTTGGTTTGATTGGGTAGCCATGAAGCGAGCCAAGCTTTGGAGCACATTATTATTCCTGGTCGCGCTTCCATGCGTCTACTTTGTAGCGCTTGAGCCTCACATACTAAGCGCCAGCATCCCCAACCAGGACAGATCAAAACAAGAGCTCGCGTTCGAAAAAGTCGTTCAGCCCTTTTTTGCTAATCACTGCTTTGAATGTCACAACGAGGAACAGCGGACGGCTGGTCTGGATCTCGAGGCCTTCAATACTGTCGCTTCACTCACCAAGGATACTGCGAAGCTGAAGCGCATTCTGGATAGGCTTAACGCGGGAGAAATGCCTCCGCTGCAAAAGCCCCGTCCCAAACCGGAAGAGATGTTGGCTGTTACCGAATGGCTCGCACATCAACTCGGGACTACACCTGCCGCTGCCGGTACTCCCAAACCAGGCGAAACCAGTTTGGGTCGAATAACTGTTCGACGCCTGAACCGGGTCGAGTACGACAACACGGTGCGGGATCTCCTCGGCGTCGATCGTCATTCCTCAGATGACTTTCCCCAGGACGATTCCGGATATGGCTTTGACAATATTGCCGACGTGCTTTCGATCTCACCCGTGTTGATGGAAAAGTACTTGTCGGCCGCGGAAAAGATTTCGCGTACAGCAATCTTCGGGATCGAACCGATGAAGCCGACTCTCGTGGGTCTAAGGTCAGGTCAGCGAAACCAAAAGCCGCAGCTCACACCGTTAACTGACTACGACCTTACAGGGTTGAGCATGCCGAATTCCTTCCACACAACCTACCGGTTTCCCGTGGACGGTGAGTACGTGCTTAGGGTTAACCTGGGCGGCGATCGGCCTGCCGGGTCGGACGCGTTACAACTCGCACTCTGGATTGATGGAAAACGGGAACAGCAGATACTAGTGGATCCCGCAACTATTGCTTCCTTTGCGAGTCCATCGGAACCTCAACAACTCTGGGGAATCAAAACAGAGTTCAGGGTGACTCTAACGGCCGGCGATCACTCGCTAGCGTTTGCCATTCCACATCTCTACGAAGGCCTACCAGCGAGTTACAACGGTCCGAATCCATCCAGGCGCCCAATGCCACCGCCTCTGGTCTACAAGCCACCACCACCGCGAGAAGCGACAACAGCAAAGGAGCTTGAAGAACACAGGAAGGCATTTGAGAAACGGATTGCTGAAAAGATTCCGGCAAATAGTGCACGCGTAGGAGCGGTCGAGTTGGGTGGCCCATATGCGGCGGCCAAGGGACCCTCAGTTGAGAGTCAAAAGAAAATTTACGCTTGCGGGCACTTGAATGGTCATCACCAAAAGAGTTGTGCTCGTGTCATCGTTGAGCGCCTGGCGCATCGTGCCTATCGACGTCCAGTTTCGACTACCGAAGTAACACAACTGACCAACCTCGTTTCGCAAGTGCAAAAGGACAATGGATCGTTTGATGAAGGATTAGCAGTAGCCATTCAGGCGATGCTGCTTTCGCCTCACTTCCTTTTTCGTATTGAATCCAGGTCTCCCAAAGTAACGGCTTCCCTTACCCAACACGAATTGGCATCACGACTCTCCTACTTTCTCTGGAGCAGCATGCCGGACGACGACCTGCTGACAGCAGCCGATCGTGGCAGATTGACGCTACCTGCGACGCTTGCGGCACAAGTACGGCGAATGTTGCTCGATCCAAAAGCAGATGCGTTGATTGATAACTTCGGCGGTCAGTGGCTGCAAACACGCAGGCTCGAATCAGTCAAACCCGATCGCAAGAAATTCCCTGACTTCGACGAGTACCTGCGTCTGTCGATGGCGCGCGAAACCGAGATGTTCTTTGAGAGTATTCTTCGTGAAGATCGCAGCGTTCTCGACTTTATCGATGCCGACTACTCCTATCTCAACGAACGCCTGGCCCGCTTCTATGGTGTCGCCGACGTACGAGGCCCGGAGTTTCGCAAGGTCCTGTTTGCTAACGATTCAGAACGCGGCGGACTGTTAACTCAGGCGAGCGTGTTAACCATTTCCTCGTACGCTAACCGCACATCACCGGTGCTACGAGGCAAGTGGGTGTTGGATAATCTTGTCGGCGCTCCACC
>QHXL01000320.1:0-10595 GCA_003222935.1 Acidobacteriota bacterium | reverse complement strand
TGAGGCAAAGATCGGCACAACATCTTCGATGCGTGAGCAACTTGAACTACACCGAAAGAACCCAATCTGCGCCTCATGTCATGTGCGAATGGATCCCTTGGGATTTGGGTTGGAAAACTTCGACGCCGTCGGTGCCTGGCGCACGAAGGATGGCGAGTTTCCGATCAATGCTTCGGGAACACTGCCTGACGGGAGATCATTCACTGGACCACAGGCGCTGAAAGCGATTCTGAAAGCTGATCCCAATGCATTCACCGAGAGTTTGACCCGGAAGATGTTTATCTATGCGCTGGGTAGAGGGCTTGAACCTGCTGACGATGCAGCCATTAAAGAGATCGTCAGGAAGGTGGGTGCTGACAATTACCGCATCTCGAGTCTGATTCTCGGGATCGTCAACAGCCAACCATTTCAGAAACGAAGAGGAGAGATTGCACGATGATCATTACTCGGAAGCGACTGCCGAGACGAACGTTTCTGCGTGGTATGGGGACAGTGCTTTCCCTTCCCTTGCTTGATGCGATGGTTCCGGCGTTTGCTCGCGGCCGTGCTCTCGAGTCGAAACCTCCAACCCGAATGGCTTTTGTATATGTGCCAAACGGTATTGTCATGAGGGAGTGGACGCCAAGCGCGACCGGTTCCGACTACCAGTTCACGCGGATCCTCAAACCGCTCGAAGCGCTTCGGAAGGACCTTTACGTTCTTTCTAATTTGGACTCTTACACGGGCAACGCATTGGGAGACGGCCCCGGGGACCACGCTCGCGCCGGTGCTTCATTTCTGACCGGTGTACATTGCCACAAGACTGCGGGCGCCGATATTCGTGGCGGAGTCTCGGTGGATCAAGTGGCGGCAACCAAGCTGGCAGGCACCACGCGGTTTCCATCTCTCGAATTGGGTTGCGAAGATTCGCGCACAGTTGGTGACTGCGATTCAGGTTACAGCTGCGCCTATACCAACAGCCTGTCATGGCGTACACCGCAGACGCCCATGCCACCCGAGGTAAATCCTCGTGCGGCTTTCGAACGCTTGTTTGGTACCGGGGAGGATCTCAGTCTTGATCCACAAACCAGGGCACGGCGACTGAAGTATCGAAAGAGCATCCTGGACATGGTGAGAGTAGAGACGCAAGGTCTTGTTAAGACTCTTGGTCCAGGAGATCAGCGCAAGATGGATGAATATCTCTTCTCCGTCCGCGAGATAGAGCAACGAATCGAGAGCGCCGAAAAAGACACGCGTGCACTTGCCCCCGGGATCGATAAGCCAACGGGAATACCTTTCGAATTCCCTGAGTACGCAAAACTGATGTGCGACTTACTGCTCCTGGCGTTTCAATCGGATCTGACTCGCGTGGTCACGCTCGTGGTTGGAAGAGAGGGCAGCAATCGAGTCTATCCCGAGATTGGTATCAGCGATCCTCATCATCCATTGACGCATCACCGCAACAACCCGGAATGGATTGAGAAGGTCGTTCGCATCAACACACTGCACACGGAATTGTTTGCGTATCTCCTGGAGCGGCTCAAATCGACACCCGAGGGTGACGGTACTCTGTTGGACCACTCGATGCTCGTTTACGGAAGTGGGATAGCCGACGGCAACAGACATACCCACGAAGCATTACCGGTCTTACTTGCAGGTCGCGGTGCCGGGAGCTTGAAACCTGGAAAGCACACCATTGCTCCGACGAGCACCCCAATCACGAACCTGTACCTCTCGCTACTCGATCGCATGGGCGTCCATCAGGAAAGACTTGGCGACAGTACCGGCCTACTGGATCTGATCTGACTCAGAATCTTAGCCGCAGATTTACGCAGATCTTCGCAGAGACGAGTGGATTGTCAGCCTCAGTTCTGCGTTTATCTGCGTCAATCTGCGGCTAATGATCCGGGGCAAATCAGAAAACAAGTGTCTGGATGGAGTGCGGCAAGCTATTAACTTCAGCTGCCTGACCCTCGACCCAAAGGAAATAGGGCACCGGCTTGTCGCTCTTGTTCATCACGACAACTGACACCTTGCCATCAGGATTGATAAAAGCGGTTGAGATTAGTTGGCTTCTGCTCGGAGAACTTGCGATTCTCCTGGCGCCTGGTTGGAGAAACTTTGAGAAGTGCCCGATATAGTAATAGGAGTTGGTATAAGTTAGCTCACCGGTTTTGGTATCCGCATGTACTGGAGCGAAGCAGAAATTCCCGACGTGGTTTGGGCCACCGGTCTCATCCAACAGGATGTTCCAATCTGTCCAGCCAACAGTGCCGTTGTTGAAGTCATTGATCATTGAACGTCCGTACTGTTCACCGAGTCTCCACTCGGAAAGTTTTTGGGCATCAAAGGAATCGGAGCAACCTTCCGTGAAGATGAGGTTCATGTTCGGATAAGACTCGTGCACCAGCTTAACGTTGTCGAACATCGGCTCGCCGCCACTCCATGGTTCATACCAGTGATAACCTATACCCCATACGTACTGCGCAGCTTTCGGATCACTTAGCAGAGTCGTTGCTCTTTGATAGATGAGGTCACGATTGTGATCCCAGACAATAATCTTCTTACTACTCAGCCCTTCCCTTTTCATCGTTGGGCCAAGATAGTTTTTCAGGAAGTCTCGCTCGTCCTCCGCTGAGAAAATGCATGACTCCCATTTCTGCGTCGCCATGGGCTCGTTTTGAATTGAAATACCCCAGATGGGTATCCCTTCTTGCTGATAGGCTTTGATAAACCTCGTGAAGTAGTTGGCCCACGCTTGATAGAACTCCGGCTTCAACTTCCCACCATGAAGCATATCGTTGTTGCTCTTCATGAAAGCGGGCGGACTCCAGGGGCTGCCAAAAATATTGAGTTTTCCCCCGGCAGCGGACATGGCTTGTTTGATAAAGGGAATACGAAATTGCTTGTCGTGGTTGACGCTGAAAGACTTCAACTCCTTGTCGCCTTCGTTCACATAGGTGTAGCTACCACTTGAGAAATCACAACTATGGATGTTTGTTCTTGCCAGCGTGTAACCAATACCGGTGCGTGCGTCAAAGTAAGCATTTAAGATTTCACGCTGTTTTGCCGGCGGCAGTTTTGCGAACGTCTCAGCCGAAGAATCCGTGAGCGCGCCGCCAATCCCCAGGATCGTCTGAAACGTCCTCGTGGGATCGACAAACACACAAACTTGCGTTTCCAGTGGTTGGCCCATGGGTTTGAAAGCGAGTGTGTCGGTAGCTGACAGGCGGTGATTAGTGTTCTCGGCGGTGGTATAGACCTTGACTGCCCGGTCTGCAACTCTCCACTCGCTGTCACGCACCCCGGACGTCTCGGACCGCTTAACAGATCCGGCCGCAGACAATTCGCTCTTCGCTAACACCAGGGCAGAAGATGATCCGATTAGGAAACCACGACGATCTATTTTCATAGCGCAGGACATTACCATATCTTTGTAGAAGATTAGCAGTGGGTTTTTTCTGTGCGATCTCCGTGCCTCTGTGTCTCTGTGGTTCATCTAATCGGCCCTTAAGTTAACCACAGAGGGACAGAGACGCAGAGAACGCACAGAGGAAATCCAATTGAGGAGAATCCAATGAGAGAAGTGTTCGCGTACGCCATCAGTTTAATATTTGCCGGAGCGGTAGTCATAGCTTTAGCCCAGGCTCCCTCGCAAACTACTACCAGCCAGCCGCAAGCGACACCAAGTCCAAACCCGGATGCTCAATACCGCCTCGGCCCCGACTCGATGCCACAGGAAGGCGTGCCAAAGGGCGAGATACGTGGACCGTACACGCTACCAAGCAATGCCTATCCCGGCACTCAGCACACATACTGGGTGTACGTGCCGGCGCAATACGATCCGAAGGCTCCGGCGGCACTGATGGTTTTTCAGGACGGTCATGCCTTCAAGGCCGAGAACGGAGATATACGTGCACAGAACGTGATGGACAACCTGATCTACAGGCGCGAGATTCCGGTAATGATCGGTGTGTTCATCAACCCGGGCCGTAAGCCGGAACAGCCTGAGCCCAGCTCGAGTGAGTGGGGCGATAGGACCACAAACCGGCCCACGGAATACAACACACTCGATGACAAGTACGCTCGCGTGATCACCGAAGAGCTGATGCCGGCGCTCAATAAGGACTACAACATTTCAAAGGATCCGGAACAGCACGGTATCGGCGGCTCGAGTTCGGGGGCGATCGCCGCGTTTACCGTCGCCTGGGAGCGGCCCGACCAATTCCGCAAGGTATTGAGCAATGTAGGGAGCTTTACAAATATTCGCGGTGGTCATGCATACACTGAGCGTGTGCTGGCAAGCGCGAAAAAGCCGATTCGAATCTTCCTCTGCGATGGCCGCAACGATAATCGCGGCATCCGCAACGGTGTCTACGACGAGAAATGGGATTGGTTTTTACAAAATGTCCGACTACTAAAAGCTCTCACGCAGAAGGGTTATGACGTGAACTACTCGTGGGGCATGAACAAGCACGGACAAAAGTTTGGCGGCGCCATCATGCCGGAGATGATGCGCTGGCTGTGGCGCGATGGTCCAGTCTCCACCGACCCGAACGACACCACCGAGCGCTCATTCCGCCAACCAGTTGTTAAGGAATGATGTTCACCCTTCATTGGGGTGTTGGAACTTCAGTAGTTGTTATCGCTCATCACATGATCGCAGTTCCTCAGTCGTGAAACGAAACGGCACTGAATAACACTATGGTTAGGATCGATTGGATTCCTGGCCGGCTGGATACTCTGTAAAACGTTTCGTCTAGACGTGGCTAGGCCTGGAAAATTGCTTTCCCAACCCATTCCGTCCTGTATAGACAGTTTATCGAGGGCATTCTAAATAGGTCTGTAATGAGTGAGATGTCCAAGAGGGAGGTTTCGTAAATATGGATGATGAGGTCAATAACACATCGCCGAATGAGAAGTGCGAACCGGAGAATGGCTCAACTCCTCGCCCTGTGTATCGCAAACTGCGTGGCTACGCTTTTGATCCCAGTCTGTCCGTACACCTCGATACTGCGGTGATCAATGAAATTACCTACAAGGTCGAATGGGAAGAGAAACCCCGATACGGCAGCGAAGGATTATTGCCAGGACCCATTGGCAAGTACATAGAAGTAGTGGACTACGATCCGGCAAGTGGATCATTTTACGCGCCCGTAGACCTTAACGATCCACATATCCTGGCCCAGGATGGATTGCCGCCCTCCGAAGGCAACCCGCAGTTTCATCAACAAATGGTCTACGCCGTCACGATGACTACGATTCGTAACTTCGAACGCGCTCTTGGCCGGCCGGCGTTGTGGGCGCCGCGCCTGCGCATCGACGGTGGCATTCGTTATGAATTCGTCGAGCGGTTGCGCGTTTATCCTCACGCGTTGAGAGAGGCGAATGCCTATTACAGCCCTGAAAAGAAGGCCCTCTTGTTTGGATACTTTCCGGCGTCTTTTGAGAGCCCTGAACGTTACTTGCCCGGCGGGATTGTGTTTAGCTGCCTATCACACGACATCATTGCGCATGAGACTACCCACGCTCTCCTCGACGGAATGCACAGCCGTTTCACCGAAGCTAACCATCGCGACACCTACGCTTTCCATGAAGCCTTTGCAGATATAGTCGCCCTCTTTCAGCACTTCAGCTTTCCGGAGGTGTTGCGCCACCAAATAGCGCGCACGAGGGGAAACCTTGCAACCCATAACTTGCTGGGCGAGTTAGCGCAGCAGTTCGGTGAAGCCATTGGCAATTACGGAGCCTTGCGAGATGCAATCGGTGAAGTCGATAAGATAACCGGTAAATGGAAGCCCCATGATCCCAAACCTGAAGACTATGAGAATACGACGGAGCCACATGCCCGCGGCGCGATTCTCGTTGCTGCCGTCTTCGACGCGTTCCTCGCAATATACAAAAGCCGTGTTGCCGACCTCCTGCGCATCGCAAGCAGCGGAACAGGGATTTTGCAGGAGGGCGAACTTCACCCGGACCTCGTAAACCGGCTCGCGTCGGAGGCGTCCAAGTCAGCACAACACGTTCTGAATGTCTGCATCCGAGCGCTCGACTATTGCCCGCCGATCGACATCAACTTTGGCGACTACCTGCGAGCAATCATTACAGCCGACGTTGACCTGGTTCCAGATGATGATCGCGGTTATCGCATCGCTTTTATTGAAGCTTTTAGGCGCCGAGGCATTTATCCGCGCGACGTACGTACGCTTTCAACGGAGAGCCTGCGCTGGCCGCTTGTTAGTGGCAGCCAACAGTTCTTCGAGCCTCTGGCAGAACGGCTCAGGAGCACCGCCAATGATTTCACCTATTTTAAGAGTCGGCGGGAAGTGTTTGACACGACAGAGAAAATCGGCGGCGAGTTGAATGACTGGATTGTCAGTGAAGGTCATCAAGCTCTCAAAAAGTTCGGCAAGATCGCGGGCATCACCTTCGAGTTCAATCTTCCCGGCCTTCGCGGTTCGACTGGTAAGGCTAACGCGGCCAACATGGAAACTGGTCTGGAAGAGTCCGCCTCCGGCAAGAACGCGGTGAAAAAAGGCGTGCCGAAATTTCAGATCCACTCATTACGACCCGCGCGTCGGGTGGGCCCGGATGGAACAGCTCTGAACCAACTTATTATTTCCCTCATTCAGAGTCGCGATATCAAGGACAAGACACATCCTGGTGAGAAATCTTCAACTTTCAAGTTCAGGGGTGGCAGCACGCTTGTCCTGGACCTGGATACTATGAAACTGCGTTACGCGATCACCAAAGATATTGCTGACGAGGCGCGTCTTGAACGCCACATCCAATTTCGCCGCGGAATGATCGATGGGTCCCCTAGAGCAACCTACTTCCGCCATTTACGGAATGCCGCAGAACCTTTCGCACTGCTACACCGCAGCGTTGATAGTGAGGTGCCATAAAGATGCCAACCAAACGAATCGGTACAAAGTCGACGAAGAAAAAGGCCAGCAAGGCCGCGCCCACCAGGAGAACGAAAGCCCGGGTCGCGAAGGCAAAAAGCAGAGAGGTCAGGGTACGCATGTACAAACAAGGCCTCGGTGACTGTTTCCTTGTGACCTTTCCCCGCGAGCCCGAGCCTTTTCACATGATGGTTGATTGCGGTGCCCTCAAAAGCAAACACTACGGCGATCCGGAGATGAACGCGGTCGTGGCGAACATCCAGCAGACTCTCCTTGATGAAGGCCCCCGCAAAAAATCCGCTGCGCGGCTCGACGCCCTCGCAGTGACTCATGAGCACTGGGATCACATTTCTGGTTTTCACCAGGCGAAGACGATCTTCGACGAACTGGACGTGGCGAGAGTTTGGGTGGCATGGACTGAAGAGCCCGACAACAAACCCGCACAGCTACTCAAGAAAGAGTTTAAGAAGAAAAAGAAAGCACTGAAAAGCGCAATGGCACTGATCCCCGAAGCCAAAAAAGGCGATAAACACATGGGGCTGTACAAACATGCCATCTCTGAATTATTCGGCTTTTTTGGCGGAATGGGTCCGGACGCTCCGGCGGACGGCGGAACTGAAGCAACGTGGGATTACATGCTTGAACTTGGCGGGAAAGAATACTGCGACCCGAAAAAACAGCCGTTGAAAATCGAAGGGGTGGACGACGTCCGCGTTTACATTCTGGGTCCGCCGGAAGATCCGGATTACATCCGAAAGAAGTTGTCGAGAACGGAAACCTACGACGAAGGTAAGCAGAGCTTTTCACTGTTTGACAGCTTCATGGCAGCAGTCGGCGGTGACGACGATTCATCCGATCTTAGCGCGCGGGCCTGCCCATTCGATGGGAGTTTCAGCATTACCAGTGAGCAAGCGAGTAGCGACACCTTCTTCAGCGAACGTTACGGCTTCGTAGACGGTGATGACAACGAGTGGAGACGCATCGATCATGACTGGTTGAATATGGCTGGTGAGCTCGCACTACATCTCGACAGTTATACAAACAATACCTGCCTGGCTTTCGCCGTGGAGATGGGCGAGCCTGGTGAAGGAAAGGTATTGCTATTTCCGGGAGATGCGCAGGTGGGCAACTGGCTTTCGTGGGGCGAATTGGAGTGGAAAGTCAAAAACTCCAAAGGAGAACTTAAGAAAGTGAATGCCGAGGATCTGCTGGCCCGGACAGTTCTGTACAAAGTCGGTCATCACGGAAGCCACAACGCAACCTTAAGGGGTAAAGGGCTGGAGAAAATGACTAGCAACGATTTGGTAGCGATGATTCCCGTTCACCGCGAAACCGCTGAAGATCAGCAGTGGGAGTTTCCTTACCCTCCGCTTTGGGACGCGCTCAAGAAGAAGGCGCGCGGGCGAGTGCTGTTGGCGGACGCTCCGGACGTAACGGAAATTGAATCGGATATTGAGAGAATGTTGTCGCCTCAGGAGCGTAAGAGCTTTGAGAAGGCGGTCAGGTTTGAAGATTTGTACGTTGAGTATCGCATTCCGTATTGATTGTTAGCATTGCCATCGGACGTTGTAACTCATTCTCCAACATTTCCGTATGGAGCCTGATCACTCACAATTACATGAGGTGCTAATGTGAGGAGACTATTACTACTATTACTTCTCTTCCTTCTTGTTCTACCTATTTCGAGTTGGACCAATCGGACTCCCGCTCAGCTTGCAACTCCTCGCCAGTCTCCAACTCCTGGCAAGTATCCAACCCCTGACCCGTCTCCAACGCCTAGACAGCCGCGTTCGGCAGAAATCCCCTTCGTGACGGAAATAAAGCCACGCGAAGCGCCGAGCGGGACCGTCATCCAACTCACAATCCAATCCGCTGTAAATGGTCCGGACGAACTGAAAAAAAGATACAGGTTATCGATTGGTGGTGTATCGGCGCGGTTTTATCCAATTTACAATAATGACGCGGAGACTATTGCTGCCATTGTTCCCGACAAACTAAATATTCCAGCCAATCCTAAGCCTGGCGACTCCATTCCTGTCGAAGTAGTCTTTTTTGATCTGCGAAACGAAGACGGGGGAATAACTTATAACCAATTTAACGTCCTTGTTCCGACCGGTTTGACAGGCAAAGAGGTCGAGATTGATGGGGTACGCAACCCAACCGGCAGGGACTTCGACGTAACCTTCAGCGACTATGTACCGCTCGAACTATGGCCCAAGGTCACAATCTATTTCGATGGTAAGGCCGTCGAAAAAATCCTGAAGATGGACGAGAGATCGTTCACTGTAGAACTCCCCGATGGGGTGAGTCAGTCAAGTTTTAAGATATTTGCCAGAGTGGGCGACAAGGAAACGTCAACGCGAAATTACGAATTCGGAGCCTTGAAACCTTTAACGGCCGACCCAAGTCCAACTCCGACGTCTGCCGAAGGTGAAGCTAAAGAGTTTTCGAACAATCGGATCCTTTTTATCTTGCTAGGTCTGGTGAGCCTGATAGCCGCCAGTCTCATGGTGTTCATCATCTACCGCAGAGCGAGACTCAAATCCCGACCCGTTCCGACAGCGGGTCCACCAGAGGACGAAGTTGAAGAGCTGCATTTGCCGAAAGAGTTGCCGGTCGACCTGGTAAACGCTTGTGTTGCCGGGGAATGTGTACTCTATGCAGGGTCAGGTCTGAGCGCTCAGTCGGGCCTGCCTGTTTGGAAAGACTTCGTTGTCGGCCTGCTCAAATGGGCACGTTCAAGTAATTTCATTACCGACATCGAAGAGGCTCACTACCAGGCGGACGTAGAACGAGGTCAAGCAGACCCGGTCGCCGACAGCCTGGTGAGCCGGCTGACAACTGACTCGCAGAGAGAGTTGCTAAACGCCTATTTGCAAAAAGTTTTTCTGAGCAGGTCTAACCCCTCGTCGCTGCATTCCCAATTGGAAGCTCTTAATTTTTCGGCCGCGCTTACGACAAATTTTGACAATTTGCTGGAGAGCGTTTACCGAGTTACGAGCGACGATGTCTTCACGCCGCGCGATACGGACCGCTTGCTTTCCGCCCTGACCCGCCGTCGTTTCTTCATCCTTAAGCTGTACGGAACGCTCGAACGAAAGGACACAGTGATGGTTGCTTCCTACCAGTATGAGGAAGCGATCACCGGCAATAATCTTTTTTCGCAGTTTATGCAGACGTTGTTCTTCTCCCGCACCTTGTTGTTTTTAGGTGCAAGCCTCGAAGGTATCGAAGCCTATCTGCGCGGCATCACACTCCCGAAATCTTTTGTGCGAACCCATTACGCTCTGGTGGCCGTGACGGGCGGCGCATGGCGGGCCAAAGCTGAGTTGCTGGAAAGACGCTACGGAATAAAAGTATTTCCTTACACGCCTAAAGATAACTTCTCAGACCTCAGCGATTTTCTTACCAAGCTCACAGATGCCGTAGCCGCGCCGCAGTCCACCGTCGCGATCGGCGAAAGAAAAGTATCGAAGCTCAAGCGTGTCACGCTTGAAAACATTGGCCCATTCGAAAACCTCAGCCTTGATTTGGATTTGGGGTTCGAACATGCGTGGCACATCTTCCTCGGAGATAACGGCGTCGGTAAATCGACAGTGCTAAAGGCGATTGCCCTCGCGCTCTGCGGCCAGGAGGCACGACCGTATGCGGGTCGTCTGCTCCGCGACAAGAAAAAGAACAGCAAGGTTAGCCTCGCAAAGAAAACGTCGG
>QHXL01000447.1 GCA_003222935.1 Acidobacteriota bacterium | reverse complement strand
AAATAACGTTGACCAGGGATCAGTGTACCTCTTCGCCCAAAACAAGAATGGTCCAGACCAATGGGGTCAAGTTCAGAGACTTCACGGAGCTGACGGTTTGGCAGGTGATTATTTCGGTAGGGCAGTTGCCATTAGCGGCGACGACATCATCATCGGTGCCGCTATCACGGCGAATATTACGGAACTTCCGCCGTCTAACCTTGCGTCAAGCACGCCATCAGTGCCCGGAAACACTCAAGGTTTTGCTTACGTTTTTCATGGCGTCGCTTCAGCTTCAACTCCGGTAAATGGCACCGTGAGCGGACACATAGCTGCTGTCAACGGCAATCCCGTAGCTGGAGTGCAAGTGCGGTTGAGTGGGACGCAAAATCGACTTAGTGTGACTGACGCACAGGGTAACTATCGGTTCGACAACGTAGTGACAAACGGTGCCTACACTGTCACGCCGTCACTTCTAACCTTCACTTTTTCACCTCCGGAGCGTTCCTTCAATCAACTGGCAGAACAGACTGTTGCCGATTTCACCGCTTTACCCAGCGGGAATACGTTGAACCCAATTGATGCGACGGCGTTTTTTGTGCGGCAGCATTACATCGATTTCCTTAATCGTGAACCTGATGAACCGGGCTTGAACTTCTGGATTACCAATATCGACCGGTGTGGCGCCGATCAAAGCTGTCGGGATGTACAGGTCATCAATACCTCGGCCGCCTTCTTCCTTTCGATCGAATTTCAGCAGACCGGTTATCTGGTCTATAGAACTTACCAGGCGGCTTATGGAGACATGCCGAATGCGCCAGTGCCACTCACGCTCAGCGAGTTCTTACCAGACACGAGGCAGATAGGCGCGAATCTCGTGGTTAACCAGGCTGGTTGGGAACAACAGTTGGAGAGCAACAAGCAGTCTTATATGGCGGCGTTTGTTCAGAGTGGGAGATTCATTACTGCTTACCCGGTCACGATGAGCCCTGCGGAATTTGTCGATAAGCTATTCATGACGGCAGGTGTCGTGCCATCCTCGAGCGAACGCACTCAAGTCATCACCGAATTTGGTGCAGCAACTTCATCAGCAGATACTGCGGCACGCGGACGAGCACTGAGACGCGTGGCGGAAAACAGTCGCTTGGCACAGCAGGAATTTGATTCGGCGTTTGTGTTGATGCAGTACTTCGGATACTTGCGGAGAGATCCAAACAGTGGACCAGATACAGATTTTTCCGGCTACAACTTCTGGCTGACGAAGCTTCGCGCTTTCAATGGCAACTTCCAAAACGCGGAGATGGTTAAGGCGTTCCTGGTATCAGGTGAATACCGTCATCGATTTGGTCCGTGAGTGGGATCGGTAAGTACCGACTTAGAATGTCATGTGTGTTAGACAACTTACAGAGCGTAAGAGTTTCACCACAGCACTCTCCCTGACTCACGAAATCCCGCCCCACGGCAGTCGGTGGTTCGTTAAAGTTCGACCTATAAGGAAGAGCGGATTTTCGAAAACGCCGGTCATGCTCTGCAATTCGTCCAGTGAGAGCTATGTGTTCACGGTGTTTGTGGCAGATCGACCTGATCGATTCACTGTCCCGCGCGCCGACACAATCGTGAGTAACGGCCACGAACCAGCTCAAGGTTTCGTTGCGTGCGCTCAGCGAAATAACGATTCGTCGTTAGGTGGGACTGGCTGTTTCCTTCAGATCAACGCGAACAGGCTGCACTCCTGTGCTAACCCTTCAAACCGGCATACGCCTTCGTTGGTCGCTGAGACATCCGATCCTGAGACCAGGTCCATCACCGTGTTGGTCAACAGAATACGACCAGGTTCCGCACGTTCGGCTACGAGCTTGCTCATGTCGATCGCTTTACCACTTACCAGCGAGCCGCGAATCTCGCACAGTCCGGTGTGAAGCCCGACTCTAACTTCCAGCGGAATTCCAGCTACTCCATCGCGTATTGCGCGCGCGCATCGAATTGACCGAATGGGACCATCGAAGGTCGCGCAGAATTCTGTGTTTGCAACCTCAGCAACGCGTCCTCTGAACCATTCGGCTTCGCGTTTCGCCAAAGCTTGAAGAGCTTGAAGACTGTGCGGTTTCGCGTTGGCTGAGATGACAGTCAGAACAGTGGCCAGGACACTATCGACTTCACCTGCGCGCCCGACATTGGCCACGAAGTCCTCCACCTCTTTGAAAATTGGGTCCTGGTCGCCTACGAAAATAATGTGATCCTGACCAGGTAATTCCGCAAAGGTTGCATTCGGAATATGTGAAGCTATGTAGCGGCCCTCCTCCACGTTGGCGTCGCGATCGTTAATGCGATGCATAACGAGTGTGGGGACCCTTATCGCCGGCAGCACGTGACGCACATCGATCGCGGTATTTAACCTGGCCAGTTTCAGGGCCCCTCCTGGACTTGCGCTGTGTCTCTGATAACTGGCCCACCAATTACGAAACTGTTCATCCTGGGCGCGACTTGGCGCAATGTCTTCGATGCCACATGGTCCACCCCATTCGTTCTGGATTGCATCGAAGAACTTTTGCCTTTCTTCAGGAGTGGGCGCCCAGGGATACTCAGGATCGTAGACTCGTTTGGCAAAGACGCCGAAGGTGATCAGCGCGATCGTCCGCTCAGGATAGGTAGCGGCGAAGAGGATCGCCATGTTTCCACCTTCTGACGTGCCAAATACGACGGCGCGTTCAGAGCCTGCCGCTTCCATTACTGCACGCACGTCGTCCATCCGCTGTTCCATAGTCGGCATGTTCGTGCTCTGGTCGGAAAGTCCCGTACCACGCTTGTCGAAAAGAATTAGTCGTGAGAAAGAGGCCAGCCGGCGATAGAAGTTTGCGAGCGACGGTTCTTCCCAACCGTATTCGATATGAGTGACCCAACCCGGCACGTAGATCAAATCTAGCGGTCCTTCGCCTAAAACCTGGTAGGCAATATGGATGTCGCCGCTCTTAGCGTATTTAGTCTCCGGCTTTAGATCTCCGGTTGTCTTCGCACCGGCAATCGGCCCAGGGGATTTATTCAGAACTGTTGTCTTAGGAATAGGGGGTTCTGTTGAGGCAACAAAACGCTTAGTAAAGATTTCAGTGTCAGCATTGTCCAACGATTCAAGCAATGTTCCATCCGAGCGACAGAACTTCAGATCGTCTGAAAAGGTTTGCTGACACTCGGGACAACGCTTTGTTTTCTTTGGCACGGTCGAGAACATAGTGCGCTGCTGAGACTTGAGTCAAGAAGCTACTTCAGGTGTCTTCTAGCCCGGGCAGCGGGGTAAACCGCCCTTCCTAAACTGCTCTATTTTGCAAGAGCCTCTGGAGCC
>QHXL01000438.1 GCA_003222935.1 Acidobacteriota bacterium | reverse complement strand
AAAGGACATTCATAGCGATCTGGTTCTGAAGCAATATCTGCTGGACGAATTGTCAGGTGCAGATCGTGATCTGATCGAGCGAGAGTATCTCGCTGACAAGGAGTTCTTTGACCAACTACTCGCGGTCGAAAATGACTTGGTGGACGATTACGTGTCCGGCGAGTTGAGCCCTCCTCAGCGCAATCGATTTGAGCGGAAGATGCTTGCAACGCCAAGGCAACGCGAGAAACTCACGCAGGCCCGGTTTTTACTTCGATCCAAACGTCCACACTCAAGGGCAACACCTCCACCCAGAGAAAGAGCCACATGGATCACCGCAGTTAGTCAAAGGAGGGTCTTTGCGGTTGCAACCTTACTGCTGTTGGTTACGACCGGCTGGTTGGCAATTCGCGTTTGGCAAATGAGCCGTCAGTTGGAACAGATGCGAGCCGAGCGAGTACGCGTTGAGGAAGAGTCACGGCAGTTACAAGCAAAACTTTCTGGCCAACAGAAACAAAACACAGAATTACTTCAAAAGCTGTCTCAAGCACCAGAGACATCTGTACCTGTCGAGCCACCAAAAAATGAAAGTGGTCTACACCTGGCCATCTTTGTACTACCGTTGACGGGAACCAGGGGCGGCGGTGAGCAAAGCCCGTTCAAGATCAACCAGGAGATCCAAACCGTGCAGCTGGTGGCCCACATCACAAACATCGCCTACAGATCGTTTGCCGGTGAGTTGCAGAATGCGGATGGAAAACAACTCTTTACCATCCGGAGACTAAAAGCTCGAAAGACTACAAATGGAGCCACGTTGCCGATAACTATTCCCGCCAAACTCTTCGAGGGGAGCGATTTTGTTCTCAAGGTCAGCGGCGTTGGTGCCGATGGAAGTCTTGAGGACGCCGGCGTTTATTCGTTCCGTCTCACAAAGAATTGATCCAAACGGCTTGTCTCTTCCGTAGAAACTACCTACGTTCCTTTTATTCTTACGATCAGCCGCAATCGCCATGTAATGCTTTCCGCTTTTTCCGCAGTACAGTTAGCAGTCCACAATTGAAACGTGTCGTGAAGGCCCAGTGCTTCGCAGCGACCAGGTGAAATCTTTATTCGCTAGTTGTGCGAAAGTGCACCAACCTGTTGAGGTTGATATCGTCGCAATTGTTACTTTTCGATGAGACTTGGGTCGTTACAGGGCGGCAAGGTCCACCAGTCTTCTACCAAAGGCTTATTCATGCAAAATGAAAGCGGTCTCGGAAATCCCGGCGTGTTACTTCCAAATTCGGAGGCGCTGACCAATAGAGACCGCCTTCATCCTGCCTGGAGTGCGTTCATTACATACTGCTCCGAACTTGAACACGGCGAGATAGAAATACTGAGGATTCAGAACGGATTGCCCGTTCTCGCCGAAATCACAAGAAAGAAGATTAAGTTCACGCTGTAGCAAAACCCTGATTAGTTAGAAATCATTTCGGCTGACTGAAGCACTCAGAGGCCGTCGTTACGAAGATTTTCTTCGGGCGACGGCCTTTTTCTTTGACGGAGTGAGAATTGACCCTGGATTTGTCGCGATGACTGCAATCGCTTGAGAAAAAATATTGCCATTGATTGCCGGATCGGTCTGTGTGGCAAGCAAATTACGCTTTTGCCTTAACAGGTAGAAGCAACGTACTAAACGCCAGTGAAATTACTAAAGGAAAACCTCAATGATTACCTCCCGACAATTCACGCTGAAGGCCATTGCTTTACTAGTATCTCTTTTAGCTGCATTAACTTTTTCTCAAAAAGTGCGGGCTGCCACTTTCAACATTGCTGATGGCGATGTGCCTGGTCTGATCGCAGCGATTAACTCCGCAAACGCCAATCCGGGGTCACATACGATCAACCTGGCTGCAGGCGGAACGTACACTTTGACTGCCGTAGCAGAGGACGATGGCTACGCCGGAGGTGCTGGGCTGCCTTACACTAGGCGCCCTCTCACCATCAATGGCAATGGAGCCACCATCCAAAGAAGCAGCGCGGCTGGCACACCCGACTTCCGCATTATTTATGTATTCCTCAGCGATCTCACTTTGAATAGAGTCACTATCAGGGGAGGCAGGGGAGGCAATGTAAACCGCGGTGGAGGCGGCATTGGCATGGTCGGCAGCAAGCTTAACGTCACCGATAGCACGATCACGGATAACGTGGGTTTCGGTATGGGTGGTGGCGGAATCGCGAGCATCGCCAGCACGTTCAGAATCGAGAACAGCACCATAAGTCACAACACCAGCTTCAGTGGCTATGGAGGAGGAGGGATTATCAATTTCTCCGCAGCGGCAACGTCCACGATTACCTCAAGCACGATTTTCGAAAACCAGAATGACTCGGGACGTGGGGACGCGATCGCGGACGCTTTCAGCGCGCCAGGAACCATGGTGGTAAAAAATAGTATCCTCGCCAGCCCCACTCGAGGACTGAGCGATGACTGTTATGGCACTTCCAGCGCAGTCGTCTCACAAGGTCACAACATAGCTGGCGATGGGACCTGCTTTCTTACCGGTCCTGGTGATCTGAACAGCACGAACCCGTTACTTGGCCCACTCGCCAACAATGGCGGCGCCACATCGACACACGCGCTGCTGGCCGGCAGTCCGGCCGGGGATGCGATTCCCCTTGCAGATTGCACGAATGCCGACGGCGTTCCGATCGTAACGGACCAGCGTGGCGTCGCTCGGCCGGAAGGACCTCGTTGCGACATTGGCGCTTTTGAAGGTTTTCCTGGGCCAATGCCCACTCCAACGCCCACTCCAACACCGCCAGTTGGTGATCTGATTGCTGATGCCGTCGATGATTTCTCCATCACTGCGAATCCGACTGGCATGTGGAGTTACGGATACAAGACATTGACAGGTTCGACCTTTACCCCATTTACCCGTCAGTACGTTAACAGTTATCTAGACGGCACACCGATGCCGCTCGACACCTGGACCAGACCGGCACCGGCACCTGCTCAGCCTTTGGTCACCTTCTGAATTTGCATCCCGGTCCGGCCGGTGAGCGGAGCATTGTTCGATGGACCGCACCTGCGTCGGGGACCTTTCAATTCCAGGGACGCTTTCAGGGTATAGATAGCTCAGGTCAGACCACTACGGACGTCGCCATTACGCATAATGGTGTTGCGGTACTTTTCAACGAGAATGTCATTGGTTTCGGAGCTCAAAGACCGTTCCTGTTAACCCTCCAATTGGTAGCTGGAGATACCGTCGATTTTTCGGTCGGATTCGGATTCAATGGTAACTACAACAGCGATTCGACAGGGCTAAAGGTAGCTGTGACGACATTATCAACTGATTCGACACCGCCGGTAGTCACGCCGACGGTAACAGGAACACTCGGCAACGCTGATTGGTATACCAGCGATGTAGAGGTGAGTTGGTCCGTCACCGACTCAGAATCCAGCGTCTCAACATCAACGGGCTGCGAGACGACCAGCGTCACATCTGACACCACCGGCGTGACGTTTACCTGCACCGCAACCAGCGGTGGCGGTTCCGCAAACCAGTCCGTAACAATCAAACGCGATGCAACCGGTCCTTCCGTGTCGTGTGGATCGGCCGATGGAGCGTGGCACTCGTCGGACGTTTCAATCGCCTGCACCGCAAGCGACAACTTCTCTCAACTTGCTAACGCCGGCGACGCCAGTTTCTCAATGACGACAAGCGTGCCAGCGGGGACGGAAACAGCAAATGCTTCGACGGCTAGTCAAAACGTCTTTGACAACGCCGGCAATTCTTCAACCGCAGGCCCAGTCATCGGCAACAAGGTTGATAAGAAAGCTCCAACGATCACGATCACAACTCCAACCAGCACACTCTATCTCCTGAATCAATCAGTTGCTGCCAACTTTACCTGTCAGGACAACGGTGCTGGTGTGGCAACCTGCAACGGTTCGGCACCTAATGGTGGCAACATCGACACTGCGTCCGCTGGCTCGAAGTTGTTTACAGTTTCAGCAACGGACAACGTCGCGAACGCCGCTTCTCCAGAGCAGGTTTCCTACACAGTCGGGTTTGGCATCAGTGTTCTTTACGACCAGACAAAGGCAGCGAAAAGTGGAAGCACGATTCCGATCAAGCTACAGCTCGTCGATGCGTTAGGCCACAACGTGTCGTCAGCCACACTTGTTGTACATGCGGTTAG
>QHXL01000437.1 GCA_003222935.1 Acidobacteriota bacterium | reverse complement strand
GATGGACCATACCAGGGTCTTAATTCGACAGGTGCCGGTGTTGTCATCACGGCAGTAAAAGAGTGTGGCCTGCGCACGAATGTTTGCACTTCCCACACTCCCCGCGCTAAATGGAACACTAAGAGGGAGCGTCAAATCCTTTGAAGATCGCGACGCTACTTTCTCGTCGAAGGAAACGACCCTGGCGTTGTCGACTGTGACCGAATAACGTTGCGGGGCATTTGGATTCAGATGATAACCAGCGGGTAATGCAACATCGATTACGAGCGAACCCGAGGAGCCTGGCCGTATCTGTTGAGCTTGAACCTTGATGTTCTCTGAGTTTGGCCCGGTTAGGCTAGAGGCGTTGACCATCGACTTGGCAGGAGGAGTTAAACCGGGAATCCGTAAAGTCGTAGTCTGTTTTGTTTTTAGATCCACAACTCGAATCGCGTGATTGTTCGTGTCCGCCACGTAAAGCTTGCCGTTGGCGACACTCAACCCTCCGGGTTCATAAAACGTTGGCGACTTGCCATCTACTTGTCCTGGTTTACCGGAGCCCAGGAGCGTCGTCACTCGTTGACGCTTAGGATCAAGTTCTTTGATCTTGTGGTTGTAGGTGTCAGCAATCAAGAGTTTGTCGCCGACCGAGATGAGGCCCAGCGGGTGTTGTAGTCGAACCTCATCCCCCGAAGCATCAATATCCCCAAACTTAAACAAGTCACCACCAACAAGCGTCGTCACCTGTTTAGCCGCTAAATCGATTGACCTGATGATGTTCGACTCGCTATCGGCGACATAGAGCTTGCTTCCATCGGTAGCAATTCCTGAGGGTTGTGCGAATCCAGAGTCGAGCAGGGCGCCATCCATCCTCGCTTCGCGACCGGACCCGGCGAATGTTGATACTTCATCCTTCGCGAGATCAAGTTGCCAGATCTGGTGTGGACCAGCCATCGCGATGTACAGGGTCTGACCAACCAGTTGGAGATCCCATGGTGAACTCAACGCGATCGATTTGGCAGGGCCCTGTTCAAAATGCTGAAGTGACTGCTTACCGGTCCCGGCGATGGTTTCTACGTTCCGAGTCTTCAGGTTAACTCGTCTGATTAGATGATTTTCGGTGTCTGCTACGTAAAGAGTGTCGCCGGACAGCGCCAATCCTTGAGGTCGAAAGAAACTTGCTTTCTCAAAAGACCCATCAGCACGTCCTGCGTCAGACGTTCCAATCACGTCCACTAAGGAGCCGTCGAGCTTTGTAATCACGATTCGATTGTGATTCGAGTCGGCGATGAAAAGACGATCAGAACTGGCGTCTGCGAAGACTTTTCCGGGAAACGCCAGAGGCAAGTCACCGACCTTCGCTCTTTCAAGAACTAGTTCGAGTGGTTCTTCATTCAACTCGCCACGCTTGCGGAACTCCTCGACGAGCTTGCCGATCGCATTGTCAATGACTTCGTAATTACCCTCGCCCGATGCTGTGCCCACGACGTAACCCGCTGGATCGATCAAGATCTGCGTGGGCCACGCGTGCACTCCATAGCTTTCCCAAACGGTGAAATCCGCATCGTTGTAGACGGGATGTTCGATCTCATAACGCAAGATAATGCGGCGTATGTTTTCGGTCTCCTTCTCATTCTGAAACTTTGCCGAGTGAACTCCGATTACTACGAGTTGATTCGCGTACTTTGCTTCGAGTTTTTTTAGATCGGGAATGATGTGAATGCAGTTGATGCAGCCGTAGGTCCAAAAGTCGAGGAGAATAAACTTGCCTTTCAGTGCTGAGATAGATAAAGGCTTGTCGGTATTCAGCCAGCCGCGACCGCCACTAATTTCGGGCGCGCGAACCCTCCCCTTATCCTGCATCGACATGACTACTCCTCGCTTGGTTACTGTGGACGGAACCAAAAAGAACAATCCAAACCCCAGCAAAATAATCGTTAATCCAGCCAGAAAGGCTGTTAGAGATGGTTTACGGAACCAGGAGCGCGGCGTCTGCACGCTTGAGAAGGTCGCCGCCGAGCGATTCGAGATTGGTTGGCTGAACATAGACTCTTATTTCAATCGCGCTCCGTTAGGAGCTGTTTCCGTAGTCATGAATGCGAATGCGTGTCTCCACTCGTAGATGGAGCGACGGTCTGTCCTTCAAGCAACTGGTCCACGCGATCAATTGCGCGTCGAAGGTGCGGAATTGTTATTGAACCACCGACCACGAGAGCGACGTTGAAGGCATCGAGGAACTCCGCGCGGTTGATGCCAATCTCGAAGCACTGTTTGATGTGATATGTGATGCAGTCGTCACAGCGAAGCACTGTCGATGCCACGAGCCCCATTAGCTCTTTGGTTCGTTTATCGAGCGCGCCGTCCTCATAAGCCTGGGTGTCGAGCGCAAAGAAGCGTTTGATTCCGAGGTGATCGCCGCCAATCAGCTTCTCGTTCATCTCTGCACGATAACGGTCAAACTCGTCCATTGAATGATCTCCTATAGCCGTATTGTAACAGGACTCCCGGAAAGGGCTTTGTGCTCGGACTTTGATCTTAGTTCTTTGTGCTTTGTATTTGGTTCTTCTGACGAAGACGCAAAAGTTAGCCAGGAGCTGCAAAGTCACAAATTACAAAGATCAAAGCACAAAGCACAAAGATCAAAGCACTATGGAGTATTTGTCTGTTCCTCTGGCAGGCTGTAACCTCATATCGTGGCAACCGAAAGCGAATTTCAATCAAACACTGTGTCGAGAATCAGACTACTTCAGGTCAACTCAATCACCATTGGCGTACCTGAGGAGCAGGTCCTCATCGTTGCTGACTGGTATCAACCGACGCCGTTGCCTTTTGCTCCTAAATCGGTATTTGGTGTCGCAAGCATTCAGGGTCGAATGTTCACAGTAGTGGACGTTGGGTTAATCCTCGATTCCGAAACAAGTCTTCAAGGCTAAAGCATGATCGTCGCTCTACATGGAGACGAACAACTTGCGCTGGCGGTGAACAGCGCCAAA
>QHXL01000436.1 GCA_003222935.1 Acidobacteriota bacterium | reverse complement strand
GTCGATAGCACGATACCAAACAGCAAAGGCACATTAATGGTCGTTGTGAATTCGATTTGCGGCTGCGCTGCCGGAAGGGCCCGACCGGGAGTCGCACTCGCACTGCAACACGAAACCAAGCCTGACAAAGTCGCTACTGTATTTGCCGGAGCCGATATTGAAGCGACCGAACGCGCTCGTAGTTACTTTACGGGCTACGGTCCTTCATCTCCTTCAATTGCTCTGATGAAGGATGGCGAGCTGGTGTTCATGCTTGAGCGTTATCAGATTGAAGGTCGAGATGCGTCACAGATTGCGGGCGAGCTCACCAAGGCTTTCGATCAACATTGCAGCTAAAACCTCTGTGTTTCCTCCGTGTCTCTGTGTCTCTGTGGTTAAACGAATTCGACCCTATTTCACCACAGAGGCACAGAGACGCAGAGGTAAACACAGAGAAGAAACTATCTTCCCAATACCCTCATCAAGTCAGCATGTAACAGCACAACGTCAGGTGACTGCTGCAAGGCAAGGAAGTAATTCTTCTGAAACTCACTTCCCTCCTCGGCTGGTGTCAACAACGCCTTAGCTCTTTCGATCAAAGCTTGAGCATCCTCTTCCGTCGGGAGGTTTTCCGGATCACGGGAGTCGAGCGTTTCATCAACGTGTACTATCAACTCCGACAATCGATGCAGCCAATCAAACCAGGGATCCTTAAGCACCAACTGTAAAAACCCGACGCTGTTGCTGATTGGACCACGGGCACGCTCGTACCCTAGTCGCTCCAGATCAAGCAACATTTTGTGTAGCCGCAAAAGACCTTGTCGCAGAACCTTAAGTGAATCGCGAGTTAAATCCGACAGTGGCTCGGTCATTTCTTCGAGTGTTCCTTTTCCAGATCAGAGATAAACGAATCGATATCGATAACTTTACGATGAAACGCCGTGGCGGGCGCCTTGAGATTGTAAAGCCGGATTCGTTGATTTAATTCCTCGACACGCTCACGAAATTCTTTCAGCGCGCGTTGCCAACGCACATCGCCAGTAACGACTGGTTCGTATAGGGTGTTCCAATCACCGTAATGCTATTATCCGCCTGATGCCTGGTGCTATTTCCCTCAACACTCCAATTGAGGACCTTCACAAGCACAAGATTGCACGCGCAAACTGGCGGCAGCTGTCGCCTCCAACACCAACAAGAAACATTTGAACGACGCAACCGTCGAAGATCTGTTGACGTATCTGCCGATGCGCTATGAGGACCGATCTCATCTTGCCACGATAAAAGATCTTGAGGCCGGTATGGAAGCGACCCTCGAACTCGAAGTGAAGCATGCCGGTGGTTATCAAGTCAGGAACAAACATGCGTTCTCAAAATCGCGACTTTTCATCTTTGAAGTTTCAGGAGTGGACCTTGCCAACCGCAGCGGACGCCAGGTGGTTGTTTGGTGGTTTGTCTCCGGACGTCGCGCTTACGAAATCGTTCAGTTCTATACAAAGAAGCTTGCTCGTGGAACGCGCTTCATTACTTTCGGGCAATGGGATTGGGACAACAAACGGGGAACCTATTCCTTGAGGTTACATCGACCAGCTGACGAGCTGGAGATGCTGGCTGCTCCGATAGTGGATGACGAGCAAACGGACCCGGAACATTCGGAAGAGAACGAGTCAGACCCCGCCCTGGCTGCTATTCACGTTGGGCGTCGAGTGCCGGTATATCGCAAACTCGGCGACTGCGGGAAATCATTCACGCTGTGCTCGCCAACCTGGATGACAAGGACATCTCGGAAACTTTACCTGAGGCGCTAAGAGAGCGGTCCAAACTTATCGATCGCTCGCGCGCCATGCGGGAAATTCATTTTCCGCCGTCGGAAGTGTCGATGAACGACTACGAACTATCGCGGAGTCCTGCGCACGTACGAATGATCTTCGAAGACTTCTTTTGGTTGACGTTTGCCATCGGTTTAAGACGTGGCGAAAGAGTAAAAGAGTCGAAGGACGCAAAGATTCGGATCGACAAATCCGTCAAAGATTCAATCTCTTCAGTCTTACCTTTTAAGTTAACCGGCGCCCAACGAAAAGTTACTGCACAGATATTCAACGACATGAAATCGCCGGCGCCAATGAATCGTCTGTTACAAGGCGACGTCGGCAGCGGCAAAACAATTGTGGCGCTGATCGCGATGATGGCGGCAATGGAAAATGGATACCAAACAGCCTTGATGGCGCTGACAGAAATCCTCGCCGAGCAACATGCTCGAAACATCAAACGACTTCTCGCAAAAACCCCTTACCGGGTTGAGTTACTGACGGGTTCACTACGGGCCGCAGAAAAGCGCCGGCTGCAAACGGCTTTGAAGGATGGAGAGATACATGCCTGCGTCGGTACTCAAGCGCTAATCCAGGAGGCGGTATCATTTTCCAAGCTCGGCATGGTGGTTATTGATGAGCAACATCGCTTCGGCGTTTTGCAACGCGCAGAACTCCGCGATCGAGGGATCAAACCCGACGTGCTGGTGATGACCGCAACTCCAATACCCCGGTCACTGGCGATGACGGTTTACGGAGATCTCGACGTTTCGGTAATTGATGAGTTGCCACCCGGACGGACCCCGATTGAAACGATGGTCTTTGGTGAAGATGAGCGACAGGAAGTGAAGCGCTTGATTTCACGGGAAGTGAAAGCGGGTCGTCAGGTTTATGTTGTCTACCCGCTCGTTGAAGAGTCAGAAAAGATGGATTTGAAAGACGCGACACGACGTTACGAATATTTGCGCGACACTGTGTTCCCAAAATTTTCCGTAGGACTCTTACACGGAAAAATGAAGCCTGCGGAAAAAGAAAATGTAATGCACGCTTTTGCCTCAGGAGAAACTCAGATACTCGTCACAACAACGGTAATTGAAGTTGGAGTAGACGTCCCGAACGCGTCAGTAATGATTGTCGAACACGCTGAAAGATTCGGCTTGTCGCAACTGCACCAACTTCGTGGACGTGTCGGGCGTGGGGCTGAAAAGAGTTTTTGCGTCTTGCTTACTACCGACAAAAAGACGGTTGTTGCTGAAGAGCGACTCGGAATCATGGCGAAGACGAGTAACGGATTCATAATCGCGGAAAAAGACCTTGAGATACGCGGACCGGGAGAGTTGCTGGGGACGAAGCAGGCAGGGCTGCCTGAATTCCGCATTGGAAATCTGGTTCGCGATCAGTCGATCCTTGAACAGGCACGCGGCGAAGCCGATTACTATTTGAGTGAGAAAAAATCGTCGGCTGAGACAAAGAGAATGATCAAGTATCTTGGTGAAACTGATCGATTTGGCTTAGCAAGCATTGGATGATTTCTCTGTGTATTCTGCGTCTCCGTGTCTCTGTGGTGACAACGGAGATCGAATAGGTTTACCACAAAGGCACAGAGACGCAGAGATTCACAGAGAATCAATATGAGAATAATCGCGGGTATCTATCGCGGCAGGCATTTGAAGAGTCCACCTTCATTAGACGTTAGACCAACATCAGATCGTCTGCGCGAAACCCTGTTCAATATTCTTGCGCCTCGAATCAATGAGGTTCGCTTTCTGGATCTCTGCGCCGGGTCTGGGGCAGTGGGGATAGAAGCGCTATCAAGGGGCGCCTCGCATGCGACCTTTGTCGACAAGTCGCGAAAGATTTGCGGCTTAATTGAAGCCAACCTTGATCTGTGTCGGGTTCCCGAGGATCAAACTGAGATTTTCAACACTGAAGCCCTGGAATTTTTGCACCAGGCCGAGTCGCGGAAAATGGCGGCCTGGGACATCGTATATTTCGATCCCCCCTACAGCGACAACTATCTGCGAGTACTTGAGCACATGGGATCCAATCCCGGCAAACTACTCACCGAAACTGGAATCGTCATTGCCGAGCATTATCACAAGAATCAACTGCCTGAAGATATCGGTGCTCTTCACTGCACACGAACACTCAAACAAGGCGACGCAACGTTGAGCTTCTATGAGACAGGCAGTAGCACAGACTTCAGTCTGTGTTCCGACTGATAATCGTCCAAGAGGACACAGACTGAAGTCTTTGCTACCCGCCTCTGACAATCGCTGTCAACTGTTGTTAGAATCCTTTTGTGCTTGTACTCGGAATAGAAACGTCTTGCGATGAAACTGCCGCAGCCATCGTCCGCGACGGTCGAGAGATTGTCGCCTCCGTCATCTCATCCCAGATTCCCATTCACAAACGCTTCGGGGGTGTAGTACCTGAACTGGCGTCACGTGAACACCTCGATAAGATCGTTCCAGTTGTCGACGAAGCTTTTGAGCGCGCGGGAATCGCAGTTCAGGACATTGATGGCATTGCCGTCACCATCGGCCCCGGGCTGGTCGGCTCGCTCTTGGTGGGTGTCTCATACGCCAAGGCGATGGCCTACGCACTCAACAAACCATTCGTGGGGGTGAATCACATCGAGGGTCACATCTATTCGGTGGCCTTTGAGAATCCGCCAATCGAGTATCCTGCGGAAGCGCTAATCGTTTCCGGGGGCCATACAAACATTTTCTATATTCCTGAAGCAGGCAAATACAAAGTCGTGGCGCGTACTCGTGACGACGCTGCAGGCGAAGCATTCGACAAGGTCGCAAAACTCCTCGGACTGGGATACCCCGGTGGACCAATCATCGAACGAATCGCTCGTGAAGGAAATCCGAAAGCCGTGCCCTTCGCTATTCCGCGCATGGGCGATGGACTTCCCGACTTTAGTTTCAGCGGTTTGAAGACTGCAGTCACCAAATACGTGCGCGAGACCGGATTGACTCCGGTCGAGAATGGTGGCGAACCGTCACAAGGCATCAAAGACCTTGCAGCGAGTTTTCAGCACACGGTCGTGCAGTCGCTAGTCAGGACGATGGAGAAGATCGCAAAAGAGTACTACCCGAAGACATTAATTGTAGCTGGAGGCGTCGCGTGTAATGGGAAGTTGCGTGAAGTTTGCCGCGCGATTGGGCAACAACTTGAATTGCCTGTCTACTTCCCTTCGCCTCACCTGTCCACGGATAACGCTGCAATGATTGCTGCGGCAGGAACGGTCA
>QHXL01000435.1 GCA_003222935.1 Acidobacteriota bacterium | reverse complement strand
AGTCGGGCTACTGCACCGGGACTCGTACGGACTTTTGAGGCAAAGCCGATCGCCATTCCCCCACCCAACAGAAGCCCTGTTTTCCATAAGCTTGAGACCATATGTTGCTGGCGGATGCGCAGAATTCACAGGTTTCATTAATTGAGAACTGGTGACCTCTGCCGTTTAGAACATCTTGTGGATCCTGAAATCCTGTCTTCACCAGTTGCGAACGTGAAATGAAAAAACACTTATCGATTCCAGTCGTTCTAGCCTTGATAATTGCCTGCCTCGCTTTGCTCAGTGGAGCTCAAGAGATCGGCGTTGGCGGCAGTGCCTTTCATAAGAACGACATCACCTACTCAACCGAGGTTGTTACTCCGCATGTTAAGTGGGCCACTTCCCTTCCCGGCGGCCCGATCAAGTCATTTTTCATTCCGCCCGTGCAGTACGGCCGCGATATGGTCGAGCTAATGCAACGCCTTTCGCTTCAACCAACCACTGTCACCATCGATCGCAGTTGGGACATTAACTGTTGGGGTATTGGCGACTATTACGGACACGAAACTCGGGGTGACCGTGACGACTTTCAAATCGTCTACGGCTATGCGGAGAAGGATCTGACCGGGCCGGCTAACTTTGAAGTCATGGTCATTCCCGGGCTGAACGGCTGGTCTCGTATGACGCGCGCCACTCGCGATGCGGTCCTGAAGCGAGTTCAGGCAGGCGCCGGACTTGTACTACTTCACCCATTCGTTGGCGATGTAAAAGGACATCCATTCAAAGGTGACGAAACGGCAGGTGACGAACGCATCTGGGACGTGTCTCCGCTGCTTGGTATTCCTGACGACACAGTAAATGAACGAGGCTATCCGGAGATTAATCAGGACGCAGTGACAAAAGGAAAGTGGGAATTGGCCCAACCCCATTTTATTACCGAGGGGTTGCCAATCGACCTGCTTCCGGAAGGCAATGTTGGAAGCTCGTTCTATCGCTACCGCTCACAGGGCGACGTTCTAATCAAGTCAGGAAACTATCCGGTACTCGCGACCAAGTCCTATGGCAAAGGGCGGGTCGTGGCTCTTGGTTACACCGAGGAGGGCTTCACTCCGCCAAGTATCAATCCAGTTGAAACCAAAATTTATTGGGACTACTGGGAGTATCAATACTCGCTGCTGTCTCGTTCGATCTTATGGGCAGCTCGTGGTGACGCGAGTGTTCGCATTAACTCCCTAACAGCAAGTGCCGACTCAATCAAGCTCAAACTCAATGCAACTGAAAGCCGGCAAATCCAACTGGAGATCAACGGTAAGAGTGAATTTGGACCCGGGCTTGGATCGCAAAGTCTCAATCGAACTCTACCCAGGGGCGAATCTCTAATTGAAGTGCCGCTGACTGCGTTTCGGCCAACTTCCGGGTGGCCCGCTGGTCGTCAGATCTACGACGTCATCATTAAAGACTCCCGGTCGAAAGCCACACTGAACTGGGGCTCAGCTACCTTCACCTCAACTAAGAAAGCCATGATGACCGTGGCAAAGCCCGGCGTCGACGTCTATAAACGCGATGAAACACTCAGTGCTGTACTCCGTGCTGCCGGGGATCTCTCTGGACTTCAGATGAGAATGCAAGTGTCGGACGATCTCGGACGTACACTCGCAGTTATTACCAAACCAGCTCGTGGTGAACGCACTTTCACCTATCCACTGACAAACTTTCTCGGAAAGTTTGCCGTCATCACCGGGGAATTAGTCGATGGGAACGGCGCGATAGTGGATCAACTGCGAGCCAAGCCGGTGATGGTGGTCCAGAAAACGCGTCGCAACAAAGAGTACACAGCCCTGGTTTCATTTGGTGGAACAAAACACTACCTCCAGGACGCACAAATGCGGATGGTCCGTGGGGTCGCGGCTGACACGGGATTTACCTGGAGTGGTGATGTAGACAACTCACTAAACGTTCCGCGCGGCACCTTTGGTGTCTACTGGTACGATCGAGGTCCAACAACACCCGAAGGAATGGAACGCGCAATCGCTGACTATCAACGTAAGGGCGACTTTGAAGCGCTTGGATATCTCACCAAGAAAGAACTTTTCAAGCGAACTGGTGACCGAAAGTTCCTGCAACGCACTCCTTCTTTTAACGATCCGACATTTTTGCGAAGTCTCGCAGACATCGTCCGCGCCGCTGCCCGCAACAAGGCTCGTTACAACATGGACTATTACTTCGTAGGTGACGAAGGGTCACTTACTTCCTATGGCGACGCGGTCGACTTTGATTGGAGCCCGGCAGCACTGGCTGAATTTCGAGTCTGGTTAAAAGAGGAATACGGCACACTTACGGCATTGAATAGCGAGTGGAAAAGCAGGTTCTCGAGTTGGGACGATGTTGTGCCCTACACAACGGCCGAAGCGCAGAAGGCCAGGAACTTCGCGCCCTGGGCAGACCATCGCACCTTCATGGAGATCACTTTCGCTCGCGCATATCAAGTGGCGCGTGACGCCGTGATTGAGGGCGATCGCGATGCGCATATCGCCGTCTCGGGCACACAGGCAACAAACGCTTATGACGGAGCAGACTGGGCTCGACTTGATCGCGTAATCGACGATTTTCTTTCTTACGATGGCGGCAATCAGTGGGACATGCATCGCTCATTCGCCAAGCCAGACGCGATGATCGGTTTTTGGACTGGCTACGGTTCCAACGGTGTCGCGGTCCAAAATGCGATCTGGACCGCTGCAGTTCATAACGTCCTCTATCCAAACATTTTCTGGATGTACTCCTTCCTGGATCCGGATATGACGTACTCGCGGTCCGCACGCGATATGGGCACGGCTTTCAAATCGCTCAAGTTTGAAGGTGTGGGAAAACTTTTGATGGAGTCGAAACGCCTTGGAGACGGCATTGCAGTTCATTACTCAATGCCATCCGTTGACGACGACGAACAGCCAAAAGGAAATCCAGTAAGTTTCACAGCAAACCGTGACGGCTGGGTGCGAACTATAAAAGACCTCGGGCTGCAGTTTGATTTCGTCTCGTCGGATCAAATTGAACAGGGTGGACTGGCATCCGGTAATTACAAAGTTCTAATCCTTCCGTTGTCCGTTGCATTGTCGGCAAATGAGATAAGGAACATCGAAAGCTTTGTTCAGAATGGTGGCGTAGTCATTGCCGACACTGCTGCCGGATTGATGGACCAACATTGTGCGTGGAGATCTGATAAATCAGTCAACGATCTCTTCGGTATCTCAGCACCGCCCTCCGATACAAGAGCCTTCAAACCTAACGAACAGCAATTAGAAATAACGGAAGCTGGCGCAAATTGGGGACTCTCCTCGAAGGGCATGACCGGATTTTTTGCGGTTGAGTCCGATGTTCAGGCCGCCGGCAGCATCTCCCTGATTAAAGTAGGAAAAACAGATGCGGTCGTCGCACGTCAAAGAGGAAAGGGTTGGGCCATCTATCTCAACACCCTCTTTGACAAGTATCCTCGACTGCGAGCGAACAAGTTTGGCGGTGAACAATACCGCTGGCTGGTCTCGCGGCTGCTTGATCGCGCCGGCGTTAAGCCGAGCGTCCAACTATTAACTAGTTCAGGCAGTCAATTAACGCAGGCACAAGTTGCACGTTATCGATTCGGCGATGCTGAAATAGTCGCCGTCGTAAAAGACAACCTGGGCGCCGCAGGTGTGGTCGGACAAGACGGAGTGACGACTTACAACGATGCGAACCTGGGCCAGGTCGCCAGGCAGGAGATTGT
>QHXL01000434.1:1703-8387 GCA_003222935.1 Acidobacteriota bacterium | reverse complement strand
GAGTTTCGGGAGAAGCGTTTTGCGTCACCGCCACTATTGAAGTGAATGGTGCTGGCAGGTTTGTATGGTCGCAAGTCTGGCAGAGGCTTTTATGATTACACGAAGGATACAAAGAATACGACACCGATGAACCTGGTGTGATTAGGCATTTTGATCTTTGAGCTTCGATCTTTGATCCTCGAATAAGATTAGACCTCACTAGTTAAGTGCAAGTAAGGAAGGGCGGTTACCCCCGCTCTTCCTGCTACAACAGTTCGGATGTTCAGTTGAGTTTGACGTTCTTCTAGACCAGGCAGCGGGGGTAAACCACCCTTCCTTACTTGCACTGATCCAGGGGGCCGCTTGATCATCCTGAAAACTAATGAAAACTGATCCTCAAATACTCTTCGAACGACAGTCAACTCATGCACTCCTCCGGCTGAATCGTCCCGAGAGACGCAACTCTCTTTCAAGTGAAATGTTTGATGCGTTGAATGCGCACCTGACTGAACTCGAAAGCGATGAAGAGTTGAGAGTGGTTATTATCACTGGTGAAGGCGCACAGGCATTTTGTGCCGGAACGGATATTGGTGAGCTTAAGGAAAGCAATGATTCTGCGATCTCTGAACGAGGTCAACGTCTCTGTAACCGAATTGAAAATTTCCCTGTTCCAGTTGTCGCAGCAATCAACGGCATCGCTGCGGGAGGTGGTCTTGAGTTAGCTTTGGCATGTCATCTACGAATAGCCTCGACGGAAGCGCGTTTTAGTCTGCCGGAAACAAAGTTAGGTTTGATTCCAGGTTATGGAGGAACACAAAGACTCACTCGAGAACTCGGAGTTGGACCAGCTGTCGAAATGATGTTGACGGGAAAGACTCTGACCAGTGGAGAGGCACTGGATCTTGGACTAGTTAATCGTGTTGTGCCTCCTTCAGAGTTGCTCACCGAGGCAATCACACTGGCTGAAGAAATTTCAAAACTATCCGCTCTATCAATCCGCGCATGCTTAAAAGCCGTGATACATGGACTCGATCTTCCAATAGAGGCAGGACTTAAACTCGAGACAGAACTCTTTACCTCTCTTTTTGCAACTGAGGACGCTCGCGAAGGACTCTCTGCCTTTCTTGAAAAGCGCCCACCGACTTTCAAAGGTCAATAGCCACTTAGGGAAACAAATAGCCGTTTTCGTCAAGTGTTTGTAGAACGAAGAAGGGTGTCGTGGTGGTAGAATTCTCCAAAAGGAGAAGCTATGAACGAAGACCTCACAAATAAACTACCGAAAAGGGATAGTGAAAAGCTAGACCTCATTGTCACTGCGGTGCAAGCGCTGACCTCAAAAACAACCAGCCTTGAAGGCAACTTTGCGCTTATGCAGTTGCGGTTTGACGCGATTGATTCGCAAGTGCAAGCGCTCGATAAAAAAGTTGAGGAGAGACTCTACGACACAAGGCCAATATGGGACCAAGTTGTAGCGAATGTTGCTCTATTGCAGGAAGGCCAGCAACGAATAGAAAAGACGTTAGAGGATTCGCGGAACGAGTCCCGCGAAAGCAGGACTGTGTTGCGGGATATTCTGCGTCGGATGAGCATCTTCAACGACACGCTGGTGACGATACAAGCAGACTACCGCGATATCTACGATCGGGTTCGTCACTTGGAACTCAGAAACACCTAGCTGCTATTTGCCAACGCAAAACGGGACTTCTCGCCTGGAAAGCATGCCTTAAGTCCAAAGGCCGAAGACCTTTTTTCACTCGCTTGCTGCGTCTCACACCTTTCCCTATACTGCAAAAGCAGTAACCATCCCGTTTGCGGAGTTGATCCGGGTTGCAACCCACTGTTCACGAAGGTCGTCTTAACGCTGAAGGATTTCGTTTTGGCATTGTCGCCAGTCGCTGGAATGAATTCATTACCGGTCGTTTGGTCGAAGGTGCGCTGGACGCCCTGAAACGTTTGGGAGCCAGCCAGGAACAGGTCGCCATCTATCGTGTGCCGGGCGCGTTTGAGATTCCATTAATGGCACTCCGACTCGCGCAGTCGCACAAAGTTGATGCGGTTATCTGCCTGGGCACAATCATACGGGGTCAGACACCGCATTTCGATTACATCGCCAATGAAGTTGCACAGGGCATATCGAAAGCCGGATTGGACACAAGCGTTCCGGTCGTGTTTGGGATTGTGACTGCTGACACGGTCGATCAAGCAATCGATCGAGCCGGAGTGAAGTTGGGTAACAAGGGTTTTGAAGCCGCCATGACGGCGGTTGAGTTGGTAAATCTTTACAAGGAAGCTTTTGAGGAAGGATGAAAGGCCAGCGCCGACGTTTGTCGTTCTGCCTCCGACTTCATCCTTGATTTATTATGGGTTCCCGCCGTAAGGCACGTGAATGTGCCTTGCAAATGCTCTTTGCGGCTGACGTTGCCGAAATGACTGCGGACGATGTGGTCCGAAGCTACTGGGCTGAACTCGGAGAATCAGATCTCGACGAGGCCGCCAGGGACTTTTCCACTCGACTCGCGGCCGGAACGTTGGCGAAGCTTGACTCGCTTGACGAGCGAATCCGTTCGCGCGCCGAACACTGGCGCATCTCGCGGATGGCGGTCGTCGACCGTAATATCCTGCGTCTTGCCGTTTACGAGTTTCTTTACGAGCCCACTCCTCGTACCGTAGCAATCAACGAAGCACTCGAAATTGCCCGCCGCTTTTCAACCTACGAAGCCACACAATTCATCAACGGTATTCTCGACGCGATAAAGCGCGACCTCGACGAACAGCAACCCCAGACGCACGTCGAACCGGAAACCGAAGTGAAGATTGTTAGGTTTCGCAGATGTCTAGTGTTCATACCGAGTTTTGCGATCGAACCTTCCGAGTCCTCTAGCTTCCCTGAACTCAAAATCTGCAATCTGAAATCTGCAATCTGAAATTTAAACGATTGGCCGCCCTTACAAAAATAACTTAGTATCTCTTCCGTGGATCAGACTCACCCCCTGCTTTTAGACGAGCTGGAAGATCGAGTTGAGCAGATCTTTATCGCCACTGAAGATCTTCGTGAAGCTATCGGCGACGGTAAGACTTCTCGTCAACTACTCGAATCTATCTTCCGAAACGTTCATAGCCTTAAAGCGGCTGCATCGTCTAACAATCTCAACGACCTCACTCGCATCGCCCATGAATTTGAGAATCTTCTTCACTCATTGCGAGTGGGTCGAATCATACTGAACGATTCCGTGCTTCAGGCGTTTGATGAGACCACTGATGCGATGTACGCCAGCATTCGCGATGAACCTGCGGCGAATCAACAGTCACACGAACGCTTGTTTCAACGTCTCCAAAGACTTTCCGCGCCTACTGATCTCGGCAGCAGCGTGCTCAATGCCGTTCCGGCCGAGATCTGGCAAGCCTTGAGTGAAGAAGAAAAGCATCGCCTGGAACAGGCAGTCGGTGAAGGCCCCAATCTGTTTCTGGTGAATACCAGGTTCAACCTGGCGAGCTTCGATCAACTTTTCCAATCGCTAAAGGACAAACTGACAGAAAATGGGGAAGTGATCTCAACCGCTCCCAAGGTTGATAACGAACTACCTGATACGATCGACTTTCGCATTCTTTACACACGCGAATCTGATCTGGAGAATGTGCAACAGGAATTAGCGGAATTTGTCGACGTCACAGTCAGTGAGATTGCTCCGCAACCATTACCACTCTCAAACCTGGGTCACGAAGGACAATTGCGTTATCTACGAAGATCGAAAGCCGCCTCGCCGTTTATTCGTATCGAATTAAACGATCTCGATAAATTGATCTCCACTACACAAAGGCTATTTCGCGAAACCACCGCCTGCTTCGATCGGGCTTTCACGAATGCTGCTGAGCCGGCGGAGTTGTTAGCACCAATGAGCCAGGTGAGCAACTCCTTCATGGAACTTGCTGCCGAGCTGGTGAACTTGCGAATGGTCCAGCTAGACCGCGTCTTGCAGCGCGCTTTCAGAGCCGGGCGTTCTGCCGCAGCAGCCGCAAAGAAAGAAGTTGACTTCACGGTTGTTGGTCACGACTTGCGGATTGATAAGTCGCTCGCGGATGCGATCGCCGATCCCCTGGTCCACCTTGTGCGAAACGCGGTAGATCACGGAATCGAAATCCCTGTTGAGCGCACGGCCGCTGGCAAGAATCGTCGGGGCGAAATACGGATCGAGGCATCGACACGGCAAGGACAAATCCATATTCGCGTGATCGATAACGGACGTGGCATCGACTCGAAACTCGTTTGCAGCGCGGGCCTGCGTTTGGGGGTAATCCCCGATGGTTCGTCACTCAGCATCGATCAAAGTTTGCGTTTGCTGTTCAGACCGGGTTTCTCTACAAAGACCAACGTTTCCGAAACCTCAGGTCGCGGCGTGGGCTTGGATGTTGTTGAAGCTGCTATCGAAGATTTGGGAGGGGCAATTCGCGTTAATAGCGAACTCGGTGCTGGCTCAACGTTTGAGATTCGTTTGCCGGCTACTTTTGGCTTGCTCGACGTGATTGTGGTGAAGGTTGGTAAGCATCGTTATTTAATCGACGCTACCCAGGTTGTTTCACTCGAGCGTGAGACTGAACATCAAGGCGATGAGAATGGCACTGAAGCATCGTCGTCGTTTCGACTCGACAAGCTACTCGGATTGGATGACGGCAATCTCGCTGCGCCTGTTTTTCTTCACTGCAATTTTGAAGTACAGCATTCCGATCAGCAGTACCAGGTAAACGTCGAGGTGAATGATCCGATAGAGATTGAGCAAGTCCTAGTGCGAAATCTTGGAAGTCGAGGTGGCCGGTGGTTTGGCATTGTCGGAGCTGCCGAAATGCGTGATGGAACCGTTGCCCTCCTGCTCGACCTACCAACGCTAGTAACAAATGGCCGCTAAACCCCCTCCAACTGCCCGATATGCTTTAGAGCCTCTTGCAAAAGCCAGGATCAGCTAAAAAAGAAATTGAATCTAGCGCAAGTTGGGAAGGGTGGTTTACCCCCGCTGGCCTGGCTAAAAGAACCCCGATGCAGCTCTTTAGTTAGGCCAGCGGGGGTAAACCGCCCTTCCCAACTTGCACAAAATTCAGATCCTTGTTTCTGCTGATCCTGACTTTTGCAAGAGCCTCTAAGCATATCGGACATTTGGCGGACATTACGCGAAGTCCATCTTTGGGTGCATTGTGTGCCACTTCGTAGCGCGCTCAAACGCCAGCGCGACTCGCAACGGCGCCACCTCGTCATAAACTCCGCCTGTAAACATAATCGCAAGTGGCCGATCGTTAACAAATCCACAAGGCACACAGATCGCCGGATGACCCGTTAAGTTAGTCACCAGCAGACTCGCACTGCCCGGTGCCGGACTTACAAATACATCCCATTGCGACATCAACTTTTCCATCTCGTGCATCAGGAGCGTGCGGGCACGTTGAGCGCGTATATATTCAACGGCGGGAATGAATCGCGACGTGCGGAACGAGTTGGGCCAGTCGCCCTGGTTTTGTCCTGACAATTGATTAACCCGACCATCGCGAGTGATGTCGTCAAACGCCGCTGCCGCTTCGGCTGTAAGAATGAACCGCAGCGACCCAGCCGAGAAACGAGGCAACTCGATCGGTGTTAGTTTCGCACCTGCTTTTTCGAGAGCCTCGATGGCAGCCTTGTAAGCTACACGGCGCTGTTCCTGTTGTTGGCGTTGCTGTTCGTTATTTGGCGTGAAACCGGTTCCTTCAAACTCCGCTTTGAGATAGCCAATTCTCAGGCCGCTAATGTTCACGTCCGGGTTCCAGTTGAACGGAGCATCGCCGACCGTGATGTCCTTCCCGTCCGGACCATAGATCGCACTCAACGCTGCAGCACAATCCTCGACCCCACGACAGATCGGGCCAATCTTATCCATGGTCCAACTCAAGCCCATCGCGCCGTATCGGCTGACGCGTCCATAGGTCGGACGCAACCCGGCGCAACCGCAAGTCGATGACGGTGAAATGATCGAACCGAGTGTCTCCGTGCCAATCGAGAAACCAACCAGCCCGGCGGCAGTGGCAGACGCGGGACCAGCAGACGAACCGCTAGAACCTTGCTGCGCGTCGTCAGGTACCCACGGATTACCGGTAACTCCACCGAACCATCTTGGACCTTGCGCTAACGCTCCCATCGGAAGCTTTGCCACAAGCACAGCACCTGCGGCATCCAGGCGTTCGACGACTGTGGAATCGTAGTCAATTACCTGATCTCGATAAGGCTCCGCGCCCCAGGTCGTCTTGATTCCTTTTGTAGCAAAGAGATCCTTTGCACCCCACGGTATTCCATGTAGGGGTCCTCGATACTTGCCCCGCTTAATCTCAGCATCTGCTGCGGCGGACTGTTTTAGCGCCAACTCTTCGGTGAGTGTGACAACACACAACAGCTTTGGTCCAAATCGTTTCAAACGTGCCAGGTACATCTTCGTAAGATCAGTTGACGTTATCTTGCGCGTGCGAATGAGTTCGGCAAGCTGTGGCACAGTCGCAAAGGCTAACTCATCGACGCTCTTGAATGCTGGTAGCTCTACTTTTCCAAAGCGAAATTTGTTCTTCGCGGTGTAGAGTTCCTTGCGTGCGCGCGCAGGATGAAAAGCAATCGCCGGTTCAGTGTCGAGCGGCACATCTATCTTTCTAACCGTCTCGTAAGCGTCGAGATTGCGATTGACTCCTCCGAGTGCC
>QHXL01000434.1:0-1672 GCA_003222935.1 Acidobacteriota bacterium | reverse complement strand
ACGTGCAACATGTCTTTCGTAATCCGCGGGGCTGGGGTCGGGGAAGGTGACGGCGACGGCACAGGAGAAGAGCCTGGGGTCTGTGCGAGCGTGTTGATTGGAAGATTTGAAGCCGCGAGTCCAGCAGCGCCAAGTGCCGGCAGCAGTTTCACAAATGAACGTCTGCTTTCGGAGGTTTTTGCTTTTCGTTGAGACTTGACTGACTTATCGGTCAGCGTTTTTTTGCTTTTCACGGGGCCTCCTGGCATTTTCCATTCACTTCACTGGGACCATCGTCCCACTTCCAACTCCCTGCGTGCTTGAACCGCCATACTTCATCTTCAAGACCTTGGCTTTTCCAAATCTGTAAATAGTAACGACGTATAAATTGTCGTACTCACTCTCGGGAATCACACCGTATGTCTCGCCGCTTAGTGCTGAAACAAGTGCGGGCACAGTGTTGTTGTGTCCCGCAATGAAAACCGTTTGGCCACGATGATTGGTTAGAAGCCTATTAATTAGTTCATCGGTTTGCTTCGCATCGAGAATGGTTGGTGCAACACCGATTCGATCAGACAAAGGCTTAACCGTTTGTTGGGTCCGCTTGAACTGGGTGGCGTAAATCGCGTTGATGCCTGCGTCGCCAAACATTCGAGCAATCTCCTGGGCTCGAGCTCCACCTTCAGTCGTCAAATCCGGATCAGGATTGTTTGGCTCGATCTTTTTCTCGGCATGTCGAACAAGGATAATCGTGCTAAGTGGGCGATTAAATGTTGAGAAGTATCCAAAAACGACCACCGCTCCGAATACGAGTACTAACATCGAAAACACGACGATGGTTTTGAGTCGCGTTCGAGGCTCAGCTGTTTCAGTCATTTGTTTTTGTGTGAACAGTTTCGAGTAATTTCTTAAATGGGCCGTTACGATAACACCGGCAACCAGGAATTTCGAGAATATCGATTCAACCAGACACGTTAAATCACCCTCCAAGTGCAATTGCTTTGCGGAGATGTTAGTCTATCGGAATCAAACACATTCGACATTACGACGCATTTCCTCAGCAAAAGCAGTTGAATTCGCGTCCATCCGCTAAGAGGTAATCCAGTTTGAGCCAGCAAAAGAAGACAGATTTATCAGAGACGATAGCCGAAGAGTTCGGCGCAAATGCCGAGTATGTGCAAACGCTGTTCGAGAGGTTTCGAAGTAACCCGCAGTTGGTCGACGACTCCTGGCGAGCGTATTTCAACGAGTTAACCGGAGACGGCGCGGCAGTTAGCCAGACTTCGGGAAATGGTGCGAAAGCCTCGGCCGTTGTCACTGATGGAGACGGAACAGCGGTAGCTAAACAGCCGGCACCTGCACCACAACCAAAAGCCATTACTACTCAAACGTTGGATGCTGCCGCTGAAGTCATCCCTATCAGGGGACCCGCACTCAAGATCGTCGAGAACATGGAGACCAGTCTCACTGTTCCGACAGCCACCTCCGAACGACGCATTCCGGTTAAACTTCTTGATGAAAATCGACGGCTGATTAATCGACACCTGGCGGAGCACGATCGCAAAGCTTCGTACACGCACTTGATCGCCTGGGCCATCCTGCGAGCTCTCGATGAGTTTCCGCAACTCAATGATGGTTTTGCGTCGGTAGATGGCGTGGCTTCGCGAGTAAAGCGAAGTGAGATAAATCTGGG
>QHXL01000433.1:347-3682 GCA_003222935.1 Acidobacteriota bacterium | reverse complement strand
ATACATAAACCGTGGCCCGGGCCATTAAGATCGGAGCTTCATATGCAGTAGAGCCGGCTGCCCGTAACATCGACAACGCTCTGTCGTAAAACACTATTGCCTCGTCATGACGACCGAGCGTGGCAGTAACCAAGCCCAATCCAGCCAGAGCTCCACTTTGCCCCAACAAATCTTTTAGGTCCGAAAAAAGAGAAAGGGCTTCCTTATACTTCTCGAGTGCTAAGGCGTATGACGACGCTTCTTGAAGTGATTCTGCCTCCCTCAAGACCCGATAGGCCGCGCTCCGTTTTGATTGTTCGTTCGAGGTTTGCCCTGGCGAGGGCTCTTGGGGCCGGCTAGCGCTGGATAAAGCTCCGAGCGCGAGTCCGGTCCGCTTACGTGTTGCAGTCGCCCGGTTGGCAGACTCCGAAATGTTGGCTCCCAAACAGAGAAGTAAAACAACGCCAATGATTCGACTGCGACAGTTTGTACAAGCGGGAGGCATGGGGCCAAGTCGGGCGGTAGCCTAACACCACGGGGCGCTCAACGTCCACAAAAAAAGCAAAAGCACATGCCTGATGGTTTCGATGCAAGACCGTCTGCCGACCCGCTACTTTTCTATCAAATCATTGACACCCACTGCTGGTGAGAGTATGTTCGGCGCATCCCAGGAAGGTCGTTTCGTTCACGTGCGACTGACAACCGGTAGCCTCACGTCAACGAATCTTAGATGGCTAAAAAACCTCAGGTTTGAATTGCTCGCAGCGTCTCGGATCTAGAAAACCAAATACTGAGGTCGGCATATTGGGGACAGGATGGCCTTAAGAACAATTCTCTGTTTCATCTTTCTCGTAGTGTTCGCGAAGACCGTCGAAGCGCAGCAGCGAATTGGATATGTTGTCGATGTGTCTGGCGACTGGAGGGTCAATTCATCGGCCAAAAGCATTTCGATTGGCCAGACTGTTAACTCTGGCGATGTAATCGGAATTCACCAAAAATCAAAGCGTGGTGCGTACGTCACTATTGTAAATTTCCAAGGCACCATTATAGCAGCCAGACATTGCAACATTAGCAGCGATTGCGATGCCCCGATAAAACTTCCTCCCAGGCCCGAATCTAGGCAATCAAAGTTGTCAACCATTCTGGATTCGGTAATGAGTCTATTGTTCGGCGAACCTGACAGGTACTCGGTTCATCGAGTTAGAGGAGCGCCGGAGATGGTTGAGTCCGTGGTCCTATTAACCAATAGACAAATTGATCTGAGTTCGGTGTTTCAAAATGTCGATGAAGGTCACTACTGGGTCGCCTTCCAAAGAATTCAAAAGGACGGCTCGATAGAAGACGACGCAACTCGTCTGTCGCTGGACTGGAATCCAGCCACCCGAAGCCTGCTGGCAAAGCCAGACTTGGATATAGGATTGTTTCAGATCTCATTAGTGAATAGAGACGGTGATCCTGTGTCGGTAGGAACTGAAGCTTGGATCTTCATAGCAAATCCGGGCCGATACCCTCAAGCCCTCGAGACCTTCGATAACATCTCCGCGATGGCAAAGCAGTGGGGAAAGGATGTCAAAGTCGAGACGGTGAGAAGTCTGTTAAGGGCTCAGCTCTATCAAATTGCGTTTGATACGAGAACAAAATGAGTAAGAAAACATCGAACCGATCAGATAAAGGCTTCCGATCGCAAAGCTCAAGCTCCACACGAAATCTTCTAAAGCGGATTCTTCGACTTTTACCAGGAATATTATTCGCGGTATTGACTGTGTTCCTATTCAGCCGCGTCAGTATGCTGCACAAAGTGCAGAATCTGGTGATTGACGCGAGAATGAAACTAAATGAGGCTCCGAACCAGAGCGAAGTGGCGATTGTAGAAATCAGTGATGATGATTACAGGCAGCTTTTCGACGCAATCCGACCGTTAGATCCAACCAAGCTTCGATCTCTAATTAGTGCCATCGCACTATGTCGCCCCAAACTTATCGCTATCGACATTGACACTTCGTCAGACAAGTATAAGGCATTGACTATCGACCGGCGTTGGCCCCCAATCGTTTGGGAACGCGAATCTAAGGAAACACCTGGGAATGTTGATGAGGTAATTGAACCGCTTAGCGTGCTAGGCGAACAAGACGCATTGTTTGACTCGAATTCAGGCTTTCCGTTTCTGATAGAAGATTCAGAAGATAAGGTCACACGACGGTACCGCAGATCAGTCAACACAACCAACGGTATCCTTCCAACGTTTACTTCAGTAATTATCGCAAGAGCAGGCAATGAAAAGACTCGCAGCTTTCAACTATCAGCTCCTGATGAATTCTTCATAAGATATTCTGCGGATCGTGATGGCTCTCGCAGAACCGTTATGAACGCCTCTCAAGTCGTGGAGTTGGCGAAGGCCGGGCACGTAGCGTCCGACAATGTCCTTCGCGACAAAATAGTTCTGGTCGGTGGAACATACCTCGGAGAAGATCGACATGAGACACCCCTTGGCGTTCTGAATGGAGTAGAAATCCTTGGCCAAGTAGTTGAGACGGAACTACAGGGGGGAGGTGACAGATCGCCAACTCGACTTACCACCTCTGTACTTGAAATCTTTGAAGCCATTTTGGTTGTAATTCTTTTTCAATTGTTTCGGCGATATTCGTTCATAACAGCCGTACTCATAAATGCAGGTGTTGTTCTACTCGTTGCGTTAGTCTGTTCGCTGACGACCTTCCGATCAGTTTTCCACCTAACCTACTTCCTTCCTATCCTTGTTATCGTCTTGTTGTTTGAGTTTGTATTTGAGTATAGAAGTCACATTGTCATGGGGTGGCGAAAACAATTACCGGCGGAATGATGATGAAAATGGCCGAAACATGAGCAATCATCGAAACGGACCAACTGCACAATTTGTGGCTCTGTCGGCAGCTGCGATGGTATTAGTCCTATTTACAGTAAGCCCAATCTATTGTCAGAATTCATCGGACTTGAGTGAGGCAAACCAATTAGTTAAACGGGTCAATGAACTCTACGACGCTGGCCATTACACCGAGGCAATTCCGCTGGCTGAAACTGTACTGTCTATACGAGAAAAAACGTTCGGTGCGGACAATATCGCGGTGGTTACACCGCTAAACAATCTTGCTGAGCTGTTACGTTTGACGCGTGACTATAGTCGTGCCGAAGCCTTGCACCTCCGGTCATTGGCGATCCGTGAGAAGGCACTGGGAGTGGATCATCCGGACGTTGCGGCTTCGCTTCATAATCTTAGTCTCGTATATGAGTCAATTGGCCAATATGCCAAGGCTGAGCCGTTGTGTCAGCGTGAACTCGCCATTAGAGAGAAGGTCTTTGGCCCAGACCACCCATTAGTC
>QHXL01000433.1:0-325 GCA_003222935.1 Acidobacteriota bacterium | reverse complement strand
GCGACTACGCTCGAGCGGAGCCTCTCTACAATCGATCCCTGCAGATAAGGGAAAAGGTGTTTGGCCTAGACAACCCAAGTGTGTCCAACTCTCTCAATGGCCTTGCCGAATTATATCGTCTCAAAAGCGACTATCAACGAGCCGAACCGCTTTATAAACGCGCACTAGCGATCCGAGAGAAAGCCTTTGGTGCTGATCATCCAAGTGTGGCCATCGTGCTGGACAATCTTGGGTCGTTATATTTGAACCGCGGCCTTTATTCACAGGCCGAGCCCCTACAGAAGAGAGCGGCGGCGATCTTTGAGAGAGCCTATGGCCCTGAGAA